>JBMFPK010000088.1:0-8929 GCA_049969155.1 Chloroflexia bacterium
CGCTTCACTGTCGTGGGGGTGATGGCGAAACGGGGCGTCGTGGGGAACACCAACTTTGACGAGCAGGTGTACATCCCGATCACGGTGGTGTTCAAGTACTACATGCCTGCCCGCTTCGGCGGCGAATCGATCCGTTTCCTCTACGTCTCTGCAGAGAGCCCTCAGGCGATGGAAAGTGTCATGTCGCAGGTCACCCGGGTACTGGCTGCGCGGCACGGCGTGGATCCCTCGTCGCCGGACTTTACCCTGACGACGCAAAACGCCATCATTGAGGCGCGCGCCTCCACGACGGCCACCTTCCGCGCGCTCCTGGGCTGGGTTGCCGCGGTCTCGCTCGTCGTCGGGGGCATCGGGATCATGAACATCATGCTGGTGAACGTCACGGAACGCACGCGCGAGATCGGGCTGCGGCAAGCGTTGGGTGCGCGCCCGTGGGATGTGCAGTTCCAGTTCCTGCTCGAAGCGGTGATCCTGAGCCTTGCCGGTGGGGCGATCGGTCTGGTTGTGGGAGCGGGAGGGACATACCTTGTGAACGGCTTGGGGATCATCCGTGCAGTGCTCGTTCCGAGCTCCATCCCGCTCGCCTTCGCAGCTGCGGCCGCGGTGGGGATCTTCTTCGGCTACTACCCCGCGCGTCGGGCCGCGCAGCTCGATCCGATCGAAGCGTTGCGCCACGAGTGAAACCTGCTTCCTCGAAGCGGGGAAGCCTTCTCGGGAGGCTGCGATGAGCAAACGGATTCTCGGCTGGTTGGTTGTCGGCTGTGTCATCGCGTTCCTGCTGGAAAGCTGTGCCGGTGGGTCGCCCACGGTTGCGTCAACCGGATACGACAGCTACACCAGTCCGAACCTGGGGACATCCTATCCGAACGCGCTTCCTGCGGCAACGCAGCTCGCGCTGGGGACGCTTCTCCTCGAAGGGACCGATCAGGCGGTTACACCGGAGCAGGCACGCACCCTGCTTCCCCTGTGGCAAGCCCTCCAAGGCCGGCGTATCCAAAACCAGGCCGAGGTAGAGGCCACTTTCCGTGCCATCGAGCAGGCGATGAGGAGAGAGCAGCTGCAAGCGATTGCCGCTATGCGGCTGACCACAAAGGATCTCGCGACGTGGTTGGAAGAGCACGCGCCTTTGCTGCCCCCGGTGACGCCCGGTGCGGGCGGGCCGTACCCGGAGTGGCGCGCGACCCTGCGCGCAGGGCAGGGGTGGAGCGGGGCCGGCCCCTGGCCCTCCGGCACCCCTGGTGCGAGGAGGACACCCGGTTCGGGAGGCCGCGTGATGGGCTCCCTCTTTCCGCTGTTGAACGCCCTCGTGGAGATGCTCTCTCAGCGCGCGGGCTCGTAGTCTAGGGCGCGATCACGCGGAACGGCACCGGCACAAAGGTGAGCACGAAAATGGCCATCAGTAAGCACGCGAGCAGCGTCTGCCACGGTTTCAGGCGCGTGATGTCGTCGAGCGGCGGAACCTGTCGTCGCCCGAGCAGAAAGATCAGCCCGGCCCAAAGGAGCCACCCCCACCACTGGAAGACCACCGCGAACACCACCAGCGCCACGATGATGGCCTGGGTGAGGTATCGCGCGCGTCGGCCCAGTAGGGCGTAGGCCACGTGTCCGCCATCCAGCTGCCCCGCCGGTATGAGGTTGAGCCCGGTCACGAGCAACCCGGCCCAACCTGCGAAGGCGAGAGGCCCCAGGAAGACATCTTCCCCATGTCCCGGCCGGCACCCGTACAGGGCCGTGCGCAGGATCTCGAGCGGCGCTCGAAGGATTCCGGGAGAACAATCCGGCAGGAAACGCCCAAAGAGCAAGACTTTCAACAGACCGTAGAGGATGGAGTTTCCTTCCATCAGGGAAGGCTGGGTAGCGGGCAATGGCTGGACCGAAGAGCGGCTCAGGCCCAGCAACACGAGCGGCACCGCGAACAGGAGGCCGGATAAGGGGCCGGCTACACCCACCGCCAGGAGGTGGCGACGGTTCTGGGGAGGAGCTTTCATCTGGATGAAGGCCCCCATCGTCCCGAGCGGAGGGAGAGGAAACGGGATAAAGTGGGGCAAGCTCACCGGCACGCCGAGCCGTCGCCCGACGAGATAGTGCCCCATCTCGTGGGCCAGCAGGATCGTCATCAGGCCTGCGGCAAAGGGGACTCCAGAGAGGATGTTCTGCCACACGGAGCGTCCGGGGCTCCACTCCATGCCTGCGAACAGGGTGGAAAGGAGTGTCGCCAGGAAGAGCACCAGCGGCAATTTCCAGTTCGCCCGGCCGGCCGGCATCTTGCCGGGGACCGCTGTGATGCGCTGTCCTCTTGTGCGGTCGTCTCGGAAAAGCGGGGTATACCCGAATGACTGGAAGCGCCGAAGGACCTCGGGATAGGCACGGTCGCTTTCCACCAGGAAACGACCGTAAAGGTGCACGGTTCCCTCCTGCCGCGCATCGAGCTCCACTGCCTCCACCTGGAACATACCGGCCACTGCTTCTTGAAGGAGCAACGTGATGTCTGTGTCCCGCGACTTGAACAAGGCCAACCTCCCATAGCGATCTCAAGCAAGAGTTGCCATACCCACAGGTCCGGACCCGGAGCCGCCCTCAGAGCGCTTCGTGCACCGGTGCTGGAGGTAGAGCGCCGGCCCGTCCGCGACCGTTCGCCGGTGGCAGCTTCTCCAAAGCATCGCCGGAGCGGCCGGGGTCGGAATCGTGCAGCACGCGATAGATCTGGACCCCGGGAGCCTCAAAGACGAGTGTGCCAAGCTGTGCGAACTTGTCTCGTGCCGGCGGCGAAAGGTTCCTCTCGAGAGAGCCGAGGAAGACGTAACTCACGGAATAGGCTCGGAGCAGCTGCCGTGCTTCCTCGATGTTGGTCGTTTCGAGAATCCGACGCGCCGCATCCAGACGCACGGGGATTTCCTGAAGTGCCTGGGGTTGCCCCCCGCGCCATTGGTATTCGTGGCCGTCCCAGCCGATCAGCGTCGGCCGGCCGGTGGCCGCTGACACCCGCCCAAAGTATCCCCATTCGGGCCCTACGGCTTCCAGCACGACGGCATCGGGCGCCGCATTCTCGTTCAGCCACATTACCCCAGCATAGTCGCCGGGATAGTTGTCCCGCATGAAGGCGAGCCCGTCCAGGGACCACGGGCGATTGCCCCGAGCGAGCTGTCCACGAAGCGTGCAGATCGGGTAGACGAGCGCTCCGGCAAGGAGGAGAAGGAACGGTGCGCTCCACGCGGCGATGGCCGCAGGATGTCGGAGAAAACGGCGGCCCATCTGGCCGAGGGCAAAGGCCGCGGCGATGCCAAGCATCACCCACACCTGGTAGTAGAACTTGAAGATCGTGTTCATACGGCTCTCGAAGATGTCCCGCAAGTAGATCAGGTCGCATGCCAGGAGAAGGAGCCCAGAGACGAGCAAGATGAGCAGCGCAAACGCTTCTTCCGGGCGAGCACGGCCCAGCAGGCTCCAGGCCATATAGAGGAAGGGCACGATCGCAAGCAGTGGAAAGTGCAGCACCAGGGCAAGCGCCAGGGAGACAGCGGCCGTCGCGCCGAGGGCCACCCAGCAGTGTGGATCTTGCCGCAGGGTATCCGCCCAACGTCCTCCCAGCCAGAAGAGGGCTGGCCACAGGAACACCCCGAAAAGCAGGAGGAGCGAGTGCAAGGAGGTCTTGTCCCACAGCACCGGGCCGATCGTCTGAAAGATCCGGGAGACGATCGGCAAGCTGAGGATCCGGCCCAGCACAGGCAGCGATAGGATATCCTTGGGGACTTCGCGTGAGCCCACCAGAGGGCGGAACGTGAGATGGAAAGGTGCGTAAGAGAGCAAAGATAGCCCTACAAGCAGTGCGAGCTCCCCGGCCGCCCGGCGCCAGCCGTGCGAGGCATTGGATGGCTGGCGATGCCAGCGCCACAGCCAGGCCGCCCCGAGGAGAAGCAGGCCGGTTGGGTAGTCCCAGCTGTTCGTGACGTAGAGGCCTCCCATGAGCACTGCGGCCACTACGAGGAACTGCAAACGCTGCGTGCCCCCGCCCCGTGCGCGCACCTCGGTGTCCGGGGCGACGAGGATGTTCAGGCACAGAGCCATCATGCCCAGCATCAGCGGGAGCGACATGACGTGAGGGTGCATGTCGCCGAGGAAGAAGCTGAAGAAGGGGAACTCGGTGATCGCGTAGGACCGCTCGATTTCCTCCGGGGAGACGTAACGCCGCCAGTTCCACAGGGCCGGCCCTACCAGGCCCTGGCGGGTCAGCCGATCGACGGCGGTGGCGGATGGGCGTTCGTCCCACACGACGCGGGAGGGCCACCACCAGTCAAAGTCGTGGCGCTGTCTCCCTGCCGTTGAGAAGACGGCATCGAAGCGATCCCCAAACGAGCCGGAGGTATAGACGGTGTGTCCGAGGGCCACGGGGCCCTCGCGGCCTTGCAGGCGTGCGAGGAGCACCGTAGCGAGTTCGCGAGCGTCGAGTGCCACGACCTGGTTGCTGCCCGTGATCCACTGCAGGGCCCCAGCCTGGTTACCTATGAGCAGCACAAACAGCGCGGCACAAGCCCCGATGACCGCTGCCCTGCGCCGGGTGGCTTGCCCGGAGCAACGGGTCAGGTTATACCCCAGGCTGAAGCACCCGGTCGCCGTCAGCGCGAAGAGCCCTGCCAGGTTCAGGTTGAAGGTTACGGACGATGGCAGGTGTGCGAGCAAGGTGAGGCATGCAGCGACAAAGTAGCCCATGTAGTAGTAGTTGATACCGTATCCGGATAGCCAGGGATCCTGCGGGGGGAGTTGGCGGCTCTGCAGGATGCCGTTCAGGAGCGCTAGGTCCATCGGCTGCTCCGTGTGGTTGAGGGAAACCCCGTCCCAGGCACCGTAAATCCTCAGGAGCGCCCCGGCCAGAAGGGCAGCTGCGAAGAGGAATTCGTACATCACGATCAGACGCCACTCGCGACGGATCCACTCCCAACTGCCCCGATCCCGCAGGAAGAACCAGGAGACGGCCAGCGGGAGGAGGCACAAGGCTACCAGGCCTGTGCCGAAAGAGGCAAGCTGCCACATGCCCAGGTTCCAGGCCAGGAACGCCGGGAGGAAAGAGCCCAGCAGTCGCGCGAAAGGCCACCCCCGGTCCGGCAGATGGCGAAAGAGGACCAGCGTGAGCGGAAGGGCAAGCACACCCAGGAACTCCAGGAGCAACCACCAGGTGAAAAGGACGACCATGTCGTTGACCCCGTCCCTCGTGCAGCCCGTCAGGGCTATCGTTCCGGGCTTGGCTCTGCGGATGCCCTACCCTGCGCCCACAGAGCTTCCAATTGCTCATAGCTTTCCGGGAATCGGGGCGCGTAGCGGAGGAACGAGGGGATCGGGTACCGTACACCCCCTTGGTGCAGTCCCTCCAGGCCCTCCAGGAGATGCGGAAGCTTCTCTGCGGGCAGGGCGAACGCCATCTCGTGGTCCTGGGTTTGGCCGAAAATGCGATCTCCGTAGCAGGGAAGGATCACCTGAGGTCGGCCGGCCTGCAAGGTGCCGGGCAGAATGTCCGCACAGTCCAGCCGGGCGCTGAAAGAGCCTTCCAGCCGGCCACCCTGGCGGTAGAGCGCGGCTGCCACCAAGAGGACCATCTGAGCCGGGTTGCCGTACACCAGCACGACGTCTGGTTCCACAGGCATCCGCGCGAGGGGTGCTGCAAGGAGGGCACGGTGCTGCCCGTATGGGAAACGCGGCGTCTCCGCTTCGGTGCGCGCCCCGGCTTCCGCCGTGGCGGTATACATTCCCTCGCACACGTGCCCTTCCAGGTAGTAGGGGACAGCAGGCTCCAGGCCGAGGACGATCTTGCCTGGGGGGCAGGCAAGGTCCTCGCGCGTTGCGCCGAGCGTCCATCCGTACCGTCGCGCGATGGCCCAAAGCTGGCAAGTCGCCACTCGGATGCCGAGGTCCCGCAGGGGCCGGCGCACACGAGCAGGGATCTCCTCCTCGTGATCTAGGAGCTTCAGGCCGACTGGAAACGAGGCCGGCCGAAGGTAACGTTCCAAAGCCGCACTGGCTTCGCCTGGTTCCACGATGGCCTCCTCACCATCTTTTCCCGACCGCAGGGCCATTATAGCCCAAGCGAGTACCCCCGGCAAACAAGTGTGCCAAAAGATCGCTACCAGCTTTTTCTTCCTATCAGAGCGAGGGCCGGTCCCCCTCTCGAAAGGTATTCCCGCAAACCATCCCGCCAGGAAGAGGACCGGCCGCGGCCGAGTTGGCCTACAGGCAAGTATACCCTGTGAACCGCGTTCAAGCAAGATCGCAAGCGGTAAGAACTTTCCTGGAAGGTACCGTGAAACGGCCCGCCGTCTACCGTGTTCGAGGAGAATGCCTATCCAGAGAGATGCCTGCGCGTGTGGGCTACGGCGTTGCACCGCTCTTGCCTAACGGCGACGTTCTTGGGGGAACAGATCCCCGCTTCTGTGTGCTACGAATGCGTCGTCGCGGCCCACCGAGCTCTGCGAACACTGGCCCGTGTGCACCGCACGGTTTGCCTGTCAGGAAGTGCCATCGTGGCCCACCTGTCGGCACACCTCTGCCCGTGGGCCGTCGCTGCCGTCTTGACGGCCCGTCGCGCGACCGCCCATGGTATCGTGGGTGGGTAGTGGACGACGCGCTGGTGCGGGTCGCCGCATCCGGTTACCTGCCGCTTTCCCCAACAGGGCAGGACTCGCAGGCAGGCTCATGCCGAGCCGTTCCAGGAAAGCGAAAGGACGCTGCACGTACCGCTGGAGCGCCTTCAGCTGGGCTGTGCTCTTGTTCAGACCATTGCGCAGTCCATCGAGCCCGGGCAGCGTCGGGCGGCGCAAGGCTCGGGCTAGGGTCTCCCATTCCTCCTGCAGAGCCTGGAGGCCTGACGGGCGCCGGGCCGCGTAGGCCTGGGGCGGCGCGAAGTTGCCATACTCGTAGGAGAAGGGCAGCGCTTCCAAAGATTTGCCCGCCAGTACGCGCGCTTCCCACCAGAGGTATTTCAGCCCTACCTGGAGCAGCCCCTCCTTGCGGAAGCGCCGCATGGAAACAGGGATCTCCGTGCGCGTCAGGACACCGAAGCGTCCGACCCGCGTTGCCCGCCGGACATAGTCCCCATCCTCACCGAGAGGGAGTCGCTCGTCGAAACCGCCGATCGCCTCGTGCACGCTCCGCCGGACCAGTATACAAAACCCCGGCGCGTAGGGGTGCAGCGATCGCACGATGAGGAAGAAAAGGTTTGCCCCGCAAAAGATCGCCTGCTCGAACCAATCACCCCCTAGCGGCACCATGCGGCAAGTCGCCACATCGTACCTGCGCCCTTCGAACTCTTCGAGGGCAAGAGCCAGGAAATCGGGCGAGGGGAGCACGTCGGCGTCCAAGAAGAAGAAAAGATCCCCCGTGGCCACACGCGCTCCGGCATTGCGGCCGGCCGCTGGGTTCCCGCCCGGCACGACCCGTGCACCGTAGCGCCGAGCCAGTTCCGCGGTGCCATCGGTGGAACCGGCATCGGCGACTATGATTTCCTCAGCGGGCCGCGTCTGTCGGGCCAGAGATTCCAGCAGCCCGGGGAGGTAGGCTGCTTCGTTCAGTGTAGGTACAATCACGCTGACACGCGACATGGTCACTACCCCTGCAAAGATTTCCCCGGCTAGGGCGTCGTCTACCTTTCAGGATGATAGCAGACCCGTTCCAATTGTGCAACAGCCGCGGTCTCCAGTTTCCAACAAAGTGAAAACCGGCTATCATAGCGGCGTTGCCATTCGAAAGGAGGAACGATGAAGCGCTCTCCTTGGCCTTTCAGGCCTTTCAGGAAGAACCATGCCTGGCTCGTTACTCTTGGCCGTTTGTTGGAAACCGGGGTATCGGGAGTTGCCGGCCCTGGCTTGTGATGGTACAATCGACGCAACTCATCCAGGGGGGACGGGCATCGGTGAATGCTGCGGAGCGTTTGGATACCGAGCTGTTGGAGCATGAAGCGCGGCGGATCGGCCTGGTGTTGAAACCGCTACAGTTTGCCTTGTTTCGTCGCTACTACCAGGAGCTATGCACCTGGAACGCCCGCTTGAACCTGACGACGATCGTGGACTGGGAGGCGGTGCAGGTTCAGCATTTCCTCGATTCTCTCACTTGTGTCCTTGCGCTTCCCGACAGCGCGCGCAACGCGCCGTACGCGATCGTCGACATCGGCTCAGGTGCGGGGTTTCCGGGGATCCCGCTCAAAATCGCCCTGCCCCACATCACTCTCGCGCTTGTGGAATCGGTGCAGAAGAAGGCGGCGTTCCTGACGCACCTCGTGGAGGTGTTGGGGCTGCAAGATGTACGCATCTACTCGCGGCGCGCAGAAGAAGTTGCGCACTTTCCGGAATGTCGCGAGCGGTTCGACCTCGCGGTGTCCCGGGCTGTAGCTCCGCTGCCGGTGGTTGCGGAGTATTGCCTGCCCTTTGTGCGGAAGGGCGGGCGGATGATCGCGATGAAAGGACGAGACGTCCAGGACGAGATCCGTGCGGGCGCGCCGGCGGTAGCACTGCTGGGAGGGCAACTGCGAGAGGTCCTTCCTGTGCATCTGCCGACGCTCGATGCTCCGCGTCACCTCGTGGTCGTGGACAAAGTCTCTCCGTCACCTCCCCGATACCCTCGCCGGCCTGGCCTCCCCACCAAGCGACCCCTGCTGGGGTAAAGTACGCTATATGGCCTAGGCGCCGGCGCGCAGCCTGGCGCTTACCTTCCCTTTCCCGCTGTGGTAGACTGCTTCCGAAACTTCGAGAAAAGGAGGCAGAAATGCACGCAGGATGGAAATGGCTGCTTGTCTTGACGACCGTTGTCGTCGTGGCTGTGCTGGGCACGGGGGTCTTCTTCGTCTGGCGGGCACTCGCGTGGCCCTCTCCGGTCTCGGGCCCAAGAATCGCGCCTGGGTATCCCGGAATGTGCGGCATGGGCGCGGGCGTTGTCTCGGGATGTGGCC
>JBMFPK010000089.1:0-8925 GCA_049969155.1 Chloroflexia bacterium
CCGCTCGGTGGCCGAAAGCCCGGCGTTCCTCGACCAGCCGGTCAAGATCAACCACCGCGTCTTCCTCGACTCGCTGCAGTTCGCGCGTATGAAGCCGGTCTTCAAAGGGTACGAGGAATGGTCGGCCGTCGTGGGGGACGGCCTTGCGCCGGTCTGGGCAGGCGAGGCGGATCTGGACCCCACGCTCGATGCCGTCGTAGCCGAGGCGGACAAGGTTCTGGCCGAGAATCGCTAGCGGTTCGGTTCCCTCACCCCCCGGATGATGCCGGGGGGTGAGGGAGGAAACTGGCGATGGAGTACGGTCTCAAGCCTCTGGGGCGGGAAAAGCTCTGGCTTTGGCTCCTGCTCATGCCCACGTTGATCGGACTCGTCTTTGGGGCGTTCGGATCGGTCCTGGCGACCGTCGGGCTCAGCCTGATGGAATGGGACCTGCTGACCCCGCCCACCTGGGCCGGCCTGAGGCACTACCTGGAGCTGTTTACCGACGCGCGGTATCTCCGGGCGCTCAGCAACACCGTCAAGTTCTCCGCCATGTATGTGCCGGGCGTGGTGGTCCTCTCGCTGCTCGTGGCCGTGCTTCTGAACCGGCCCATCCGAGGCGTGAGCTTTTTCCGCACCTGCTACTTTCTGCCGTGCGTGACTTCCGCGGTGGCCACGGCGCTCGTCTGGAACCTGATCTACGGCAAGGATACCGGGGTGCTGAACTACCTGCTCACGCGCCTGGGGCTGCGCCCGGTCTGCTGGCTCTGCACCGAGAACGCCCTCTACTCCGTCGTCGTGGTGAACGTCTGGGGAGCGATCGGCGAGGGGATGATCATCTTCCTGGCCGGCCTCACCGCGATCCCCCGCGAGTACTATGAAGCCGCAGAGATCGACGGCGCAAACCGCATCCAGCAGTTCTTCCGGATCACCCTGCCGCTCATCACCCCGAGCATCTTCTTCCAGACGCTGATCTCCACGATCAACGCCTTCCAGGCCTACGACTACATCTACATGCTGACGCGCCGGAGCGGCGGGGAGAGCACGGTGCCGGTGGTGGTCTTTTCCATCTACCGGAACGCTTGGCACTTTTCCAACTACGGCGGGGCGAGCGCCCAGGCGATCGAACTCACGGTTATCGTCGCCGCTCTCATGGGGCTCTACTTCTGGCTGGAGAAGCGCTTCGTGGTCTACGAGTAGCCGAGGACTCCCATGGGCAATCAGGCCCAGAAACACTTTCTCGACTTGGTCACCTATACCTGGCTCGCCGCAGGTGCGGCGTTGATGGTGCTTCCTTTCCTCTGGATGATCTCCACGTCGTTCAAGCTCCCGGCCGACCAGTTCAGCAAGAGCCTGATCCCCGATCCCCCGACCCTCCGCAACTACATCGAGCTCTTCTCCTACGGGGATATCCACTTCCCTCAGCTCTTCCTGAACAGCACGCTGATCTCGGGCCTGATCACCGTCGGCCAGCTGCTGACCTGCGCGATGGGCGCCTTCTGCTTCGCAGTGGTGCGTTTCAAGGGGCGCGACCTCCTGTTCACGGCGTTGATCCTTACCCTGCTCATCCCGTTCCACGTCACGCTCATTCCCCAGTTCATCATCTTCAAGTCGCTGCATCTGGTGGGCTCGCGGGCGCCCCTGTGGGGGACGGTGCCCCTCTGGCTTCCTGCCTTCTGGGGTGGGGCGTTTGGCACCTTTCTGCTTCGCCAGTACTTCCTGACGATCCCGCGCGACCTGGTGGATGCGGCCCGCGTGGACGGGGCCTCGCTGCCGCAGATCTTCTGGCGCGTGTACCTGCCGCTGGCCAAACCGGCGCTCGCCGCGCTGGCCATCTTCACCTTCCAGGGCGCCTGGAACGATCTGCTGCATCCGCTCATCTATATGCCCGCGGCGCCCAACACGACGCTCACCGTGGGCCTGTCCCTCTTTCAGACCCAGATGGCCCATGGAGGCAAGTTCACCGTCCTGATGGCCGGCGCGTTCGTCAGCATCCTGCCCCTGGTGCTTGTCTTTTTCTTCGCCCAGCGCCACTTCATCCAGGGGATCGCGCTGACCGGTGTGAAACGATAGCCTCGGGAGGAGTCGCTATGGCCAAGATCGCCTTCATCGGTGCAGGTAGCCTGGAGTTCACCTCCAGCCTGGTGCGCGATATGCTCACCTTCCCCACGCTCCAGGACGCGACCATCGCTCTGATGGACATCGATCCCGAGCGCCTGGGCTTTGCCGCAAAAGCGGTGAGCAGGCTCATCGAGGCCGGCCGCCGGCCGGCGCGCGTGATCGCCACGCTGGACCGCGCGGAGGCGCTCCGCGACGCCGACGCCGTGCTCACGACGATCCTGGTAGGGAGCACGGACGTCTGGCGGCACGATATCGAGATCCCCAAGAAGTACGGCGTGGATATCAACGTCGGGGACACCCGCGGCCCGGCCGGCATCTTCCGCTTCCTCCGCACGCTCCCCGCGATGCAGGAGATCGTGCGGGATATGGAGCGCTACTGTCCCCACGCCGTCCTCCTCAACTACACGAACCCGATGGCGATGCTGTGCGGCGCGCTCCAGCGCACCACCTTCATCCGGGTTACTGGCCTGTGCCACTCGGTCCAGGGAACGGCCAAGATGCTCGCGGAGTGGATCGGCGCACCCTATGAGGAGATCACCTACACCTGCGCCGGGATCAACCACCAGGCCTGGTACCTGGAGTTCCGCTGGAAAGGGGAGGACGCCTACCCGCTGATCCGCCGCGCGGTGACCGAGCGCCCCGAGATCTATCAGCAGGAGATCGTGCGCAACGAGATGTTCCTCCACCTGGGGTACTATGTGACCGAATCGAGCGGCCATAACTCGGAGTACAACTGGTGGTTCCGCAAGCGTCCCGACCTGATCGAGCGGTACTGCACCCACGGCACCGGCTGGAACCCCGGGGAGTATGCCTTTGTCCTTAAGGAGTACGAGCGTCGGGAACATACCTGGAGGGATGAGGTGCGCGCGCGGCTGTCTGCCCCCCTCACCCCCGAGGACCTGGAACGCGGGGACGAATACGCCGCCTACATCTTGCACGCGCTCCTGGGCGGGGAGCCGTTCAAGTTCAACGGGAACGTCCCCAACACGCACCTGATCACGAACCTGCCCGAAGGGGCCTGCGTCGAGGTCCCGGTCTACGTGGACCGGGCCGGCTTCCATCCGATCCACGTGGGAGCCCTACCGCCCCAGTGCGCCATCCTGACGAACCTGAACGCCCAGATCGAGGAGATGGCCATTGCGGCCGCCCTGACCGGGGATCCGACCCTGGTCTTTCAGGCGATCGCCCACGATCCCCTCACCGCCGCCGTCCTCTCCCTGGCCGAGATCCGCGAGATGGTGAACGAGCTCTTTGCGCGGCACAAGGAGTATCTGCCGCAGTTTCGTGTGTACCGCGTTTGAGAGGGGCCATGGGGACGCAGACAGAGCTGAGCATCGGTAAACTGCGCGGCCTTCAACAGTGCGCTTCCCCGGAAGGCATCTTCGTGTGCCTCGCGCTCGACCACCGGCAGAACCTCCGCCGTATCCTGCGCCCGGATGCTCCTTCGGAAGTAGATGGGTACACGCTCAGCAGGTTCAAGGTCGAGGTGACCGCTGCCCTGGCGGAGCAATCCACGGCCGTGCTCCTTGACCCGGAGTACGGCGCGGCTCAAGCGGTTGCGGCCGGCGCGCTCCCGGGCCGTGTCGGGCTGGTCGTTGCCCTCGAAGCTACCGGCTACGAAGGGGAACCCCACGCACGGCGCAGCCGCCTCCTCCCAGGATGGGATGTGGCCAAGGCGAAACGTATGGGGGCGAGCATGGTGAAACTCCTGGTCTACTACCACCCGGAATCGCCCACCGCGGAGGAGGTGCAGGCGCTCGTGCGCAAGGTCGCAGCCGAATGCCGCGTGCACGACATCCCCCTGATGCTCGAACCGCTCGGCTACTCGCTGGATGCGGCACGGCCGCTGTCTCCCCTCGAACGCCGAAAGGTCGCCGTGTCAGCCGCGCGCGATCTGGTCGGCCCGGGAGTCGAGCTGCTCAAGGCCGAGTTCCTGGCGGATGCACGGGGCGAACCGGACGAACGGGCATGGGGAGAAGCCTGTAGCGAGCTTTCCGGCGCAAGCCGTGCTCCCTGGATCCTCCTTTCGGCCGCGGTCGATTTCGAGACCTACCTGCGGCAGGTCGCAGCCGCGTGCCGTGCCGGAGCAAGCGGTGTGGCGGTGGGACGGGCCGTCTGGCAGGAGGCCGCTGGCCTTTCAGGCCAAGCCCGGACAGCCTTCTTGCGCACCACGGCCCGGGAGCGTCTAGCGCGGTTGACGGAGGTCTGCACAGCCCTGGCGATGCCTTTCTCTCACTTCTATCGCGCCGAGGCACCTCTGGATTGGTACGGTCGCTATGGCGAAGGACGCCCGTAACTCCTCACGTTCGGAAGCATCGTACGACCTCGTGGTCGCCGGGGAGATCAACCCGGACCTTCTGCTGCGCGGTCCGTTCGCGCTCCGCTTCGGCCAGAGCGAAGAGATCGTGGAATTCGCCCTCCTCACCGTCGGCTCTTCCAGCGTCATCCTGGCGTGCGGCGCGGCCCGGCTCGGCCTGCGGGTCGCCTTCGTCGGCGTCTGCGGGGACGACCTCTTCGGACGCTTCATGCTCGCGGAGATGTCCCGGCGCGGGATCGATGTCTCCCACGTCCGGGTGGACCCGGCCGGCCGGACCGGACTCAGCGTGATCCTCGAACGCGCGGGCGATCGCACAATCCTGACCTATCCCGGCCTGATCGGCGCACTGCGCGCGGAAGACGTGCCGGATGACCTTCTGCGGCAGGCACGTCACCTGCACGTGAGCAGCTTCTTCCTTCAGACCGCCCTCCAGCCCGGCCTTGCCTCCCTTTTCGCCCGGGCGCGGACCGCGGGCCTAACCACCTCGCTGGACCCGAACTGGGATCCTTCCCAGGCCTGGCATGGCGTGCAGGAGCTGCTTCCGCTGGTGGATGCCCTCCTGCCGAACGAGGCAGAAGCACGCGCGATCACGGGAGCTGCCTCGGCGGAGGAAGCCGCGGAGATGCTCTCGCACGCGTGCCCGGTCGTCGCGATCAAGATGGGTGCCCGGGGCGCGCTCGCGCGCAGCGGAGAGGAGCTCGTCCGAGCTTCTGCACCCGACGTGACCGTCGTGGATACCGTCGGCGCCGGCGACACCTTCGATGCCGGCTTCCTGTACGGTTTCCTGCACGGTTGGCCGCTCGCGCAGACGCTGCGCCTTGCGACGGTATGCGGCTCGCTTTCCGCTCGTGCAGCCGGGGGCACCGCTGCCCAGCCGACGCTGGACGAGGCGATGGCCTATGTGCACCGATTGGCTGGATGAGGTGGTGCGGGCCCAGAAGCGTGGAGAAGCGCTCGGCATTCCCTCCATCTGCTCCGCGCATCCCTTCGTGTTGCAGGCTGTCCTCCGCCACGCGGCAAAGGCCGACCGACCGGCGCTCATCGAATCCACGGGGAACCAGGTGAACCCCGGGGGCGGGTACACCGGGATGAGGCCGCGCGATTTCGTGGGGCTGGTGCAGCGCCTTGCGGACGGCTGCGGCTTTCCACTCGATCGGCTCATCCTGGGCGGCGACCACCTGGGGCCGGGCGTGTGGCGCAGCGAACCCGCAGAACAGGCCCTCGGGAAAGCAGAGCAGATGGTCCGTGCCTACGTGGAGGCGGGTTACACGAAGATCCACCTCGACGCCAGCGTGCCGCTGGGGGACGATGCCCCCGAACGGTCGTTGCCACACGAGGTGGTTGCGGAGCGCACGGCACGGCTCGCGCGCGCCGCCGAGGAGAGCCTTCGATCTGCTCCCTTGGCAAGCCGGCAAGCGGGCCTGCGCTACGTCATCGGTGCCGAAGTGCCCCCGGCCGGTGGCATGGCAGCGGAGGGCCGGCCTCTTCCGGTGACGACCGTCGAGTCCGTGGCAGGGACCGTCGCCACCACGCACGATGCGTTCCTCCGATATGGGCTCGGTAGCGCCTGGGAACGGGTGATCGCGATCGTCGTGCAGCCCGGGGTCGAGTTCGGCGACGAGCAGGTCTTCGATTATGCTCCGGAGCGGGCCGAACCGTTGGTGCGTTGGATCGAAAGACAGCCGAGACTGGTCTACGAAGTCCATTCCACGGATTTTCAGACCCGTACAGCTCTAGCGAGGCTCGTGCGCGACCACTTCGCCATCCTGAAGGTCGGCCCGGTGCTGACCTGGACCTTACGCCGGGCGGCTTTTGCCCTGGCGATGATCGAGCGCGAACTGGTGCCGCCGGACTCCTGTTCTCGTCTGATCGAGGTTCTGGATCAGGCGATGGAACGGGAGCCGTCGCACTGGCGGGCCTATTACACGGGCACGCCCGAGGAGCAAGCGCGCAAGCGCCGCTACAGCCTGAGCGACCGCATCCGCTATTACTGGGCACAGCAGGACGTCCAAGCGGCGTGGCAGCGGCTCCTTTCGAACCTGGAACAGTGCGCGCCACTTCCCCTCTCCCTCCTCGGGCAGTACCTGCCGGACGCTTTCCGCCGTGTCCGGGAAGGCGGCCTTTCCCCTTATCCGGAGGAGATCCTTTACCGCGCGCTCGAGGAGGTGCTCGAGACGTATACGGCTGCCTGCTACGGCTGTGCGGTTGCTCCGTGAACGTCTCCCGGTGTATGCCGGGATAGGGTGGCATAAGACGGACGTGTCGCGCTTCTCGGCACGACGTGTTGCCCGTTGTAGGAGGCAAGGAGCCGTTCAGGCCCGTGAAGCACGCTCCACCTGAGTAACCGCCGCGACAGCGGTCCCCCGCCCTCTCAACAGCGCTTCGGGCCGCCATTCGGGCCAGAACGAGTTAGAGAGGATGTCAGCCGCGAAGCTTGACTTTTGTCGCCGTACAGGACTATTATCCTTGCCTGATCCTGCAGTCAACGCAGACCCTTAGCCCTTGTTTCGCCGGGTGGTCACCAGACTTCGAAAGGAGGTGGCTATGAACGGTCGTTAGTCAGGCCGGCCGCTTTGCCTTCCCCCAGATGTGCGGGAGAATGGCTGCGCACGGTGGCTTGTCTTGCCGACGTGCAAGGGGGTGTCGATGAAAACCGTATTCGTGCATCCGGAACGGTGTATCGGCTGCCGCCAGTGCGAGTTCGCCTGCGCCGTCGAGCACTCCCGGACCCGCGACCCCTATCGAGCCCACCTGGAACGTCCGCTTCCTCGCCCTCGCATCCACGTCGAACCCGGGATTTCCCTGAACACTTCTTTCCCCAACAAGTGCTGCCACTGCAATCCAGCGCCTTGCATGCTTGTCTGCCCCACCGGTGCGATTTCCCGCGTGCACGAAGGGGAGATCGTCGCGATCGACGGGAACAGGTGCATCGCGTGCGCGATGTGCGCCCTGGTCTGCCCCTTCGACGCGATCACCTATCACCGTACCTGGGAAATCCGGCTGGACAAGGATGTGGCGCTCAAGTGCGACCACTGCCTCGAGCGGCGGCGGCAGGGCCGGGTACCTGCCTGCGTGGAGGCGTGCAAGGTCCGGGCGCTCGAGTTCGGCGAGGTGAACGAGCTGATCCGGGCCTCGCGGACCCGCCTGTCGGAGGCGGTCTCGCTGGCCCTGGGGCAGGTACAGGCTGTGCCCGAGGTGGTGCCGGCGCACATCAAAGCCTGGCGTGACCTCGGGGCGGCCACCAGCCGCCTGGCCGAAGAAAAGGAGGGACGCCCGTGAGCGAGAAAGAGTTCGGCAGGTACAGTGTGCACCGGGATACCTGGCAGATGCTGGCGCGCGCCCGCCAGGAAGGTATCGAGACGGTCTGGGATCGGCTGGCCGCCCAGGAACCGCAGTGCGGGTACTGCGCCTTGGGGCTCAGCTGCCGTAACTGCGCGATGGGGCCCTGTCGGGTCGATCCGTTCGGCGAGGGTCCCCAGAAGGGCGTCTGCGGGGCCGATGCGGACATTATCGTCGCGCGGAATCTGGGCCGCACCATCGCTGCCGGAGCCTCTTCGCACAGCGACCACGCGCGCGATATTCTGGAGGTGCTCTACGAACTGGGCCGGGGCCGGACGCAAAGCTACGCGATCACCGACGAGGCCAAGCTGCGGCACCTCGCGGAGGAGTTCGGTGTCCCCGCCGAAGGCAAGACCCCTTCGGAGATCGCCTGGGACCTGGCCTGGCGGATGATGGAAGAGTTCGGCATGCGCCAAGAAGCGCTCACCTTCGTCCGGCGCGCACCCGAGAAGCGGCGCGCCCTCTGGCACAAGCTCGGGATCACGCCCCGCGGGGTCGACCGGGAGAACGTGGAGATGCTCCACCGTACCCATATGGGGGTGGACAACGACTACGCGAACATCTTGCTCCACGGGTTGCGCACCAGCCTGTCGGACGGCTGGGGCGGATCGATGATCGCCACCGAACTCTCCGACGTCCTTTTCGGCACGCCGAAGCCAGTGCGTTCCCGCGTGAACCTTGGGGCGCTTCGGGCGGATCACGTGAACATCGCCTTGCACGGCCACAACCCGATGCTGTCGGACGTCATCGTGCGCGCTGCGGCCGACCCCGAGCTCCTGGCCTTGGCTCGGGAGAACGGCGCTCAGGGGATCAACCTAGTGGGACTCTGCTGCACGGGGAACGAGCTCCTGATGCGGCGCGGCATCCCGATGGCCGGAAACCACCTCATGCAGGAACTGGTCATTATGACCGGTGCGCTGGACCTCATGATCGTCGACTACCAATGCATCATGCCCTCAGTGACGGAGGTAGCGCGCTGCTTCCACACCCGCGTCGTGTCGACCTTCGACAAAGCCAAGTTCCCCGGGGCGGAGCACGTCCCGTTCGATCCCGCGCGCGGACTCGAGATCGGGCGGGAGATCGTGCGCAAAGCGGTGGAGAACTTTCGCCGGCGCGTGCCGGAGCGCGTTCAAATCCCGGTAGAGCCGGTGGAGATGATGGCCGGCTTC
>JBMFPK010000090.1:0-8871 GCA_049969155.1 Chloroflexia bacterium
GGGCGCGTCGAGTTCACCTGGCTGCGCTTCGAGCAACCCGGGGAGGGGGTCGGCCTCTGGCTCCCGGGCGTGAGCGTCAGCGTGAGCCATCCTCACATCGCCTGCATGGCCTCCCAGTACGCCGGGTGGGCGATCCAGCGGGAAAAGTTCTTCGCCATGGGGTCCGGACCAGCCCGCGCGCGCTACGCAAAAGAAGAGCTCTTTGCCAAACTGGACTACCGGGACGAGGCGGATGTCGCCGTCCTGCTCCTGGAGGGGCGCAAGCTCCCGAACGCGGAGGTGGCCGCCTACATCGCCGAGAAGTGCGGTGTGCGGCCGGAGCGTCTGTATCTCCTGATAGCTCCCACCGCCAGCATTGTGGGTTCGGTGCAGATCGCGGCCCGTGTGGTCGAGACCGGCCTGCACAAGATGGTGGAGCTGGGGTTCGATGTCCGACAGGTCGTCAGCGGGTATGGAACCTGTCCCTTGGCGCCTGTGGCCGGCGAGGACCTCAAAGCCATCGGGCGCACGAACGACGGTGTGCTCTACGGCGGGCAGGTCTTTTACCTCGTGCGGGCGAGCGACGAGGAGCTCGAAGCGCTCGTGCCCAAGATCCCTTCCTCTGCCTCACGGGATTACGGCACGCCTTTCTACGATCTCTTCCAGCGTTACGGCGACTTTTACAAGATCGACCCGCTCCTCTTCAGCCCGGCCGAGGTTTGGGTGAACAACCTGAACAGCGGACGCTCCTTCCACGCCGGGAGCGTGAACGTGGAGGTGCTGCGCGCCTCGCTTGCGGAGCATTAGGGGATGCCGCTCAAGGTCGGGATCATGGCCTCCCAGGCCGGGTGGCACGTGCGAGCCCTGCAGGAGGCCCTGGAGCGCTGTAGGGTAGAGACGCTGTTCTTCCCGATGACCCGCTTCTGCGCCTGGGTGCACGGGAACGTGCACCTGGACGCCGGGGGCCTGGCCATCGAGGAGTGTCAGGCGCTGATCGTGCGCACGATTCCCATTGGTTCGCTGGAGCAGATCATCTTCCGGATGGATGCGCTCCACCGCCTGGAGCGACTGGGGACGAAGGTGATCAACTCCGCCTCGGCGATCGAGCGCACGGTAGACAAGTATTACACCTCTTTCCTCCTGCAGGATGCCGGGATTCTCACCCCGCGCACGGCGGTCACCGAAAGTTTCGAGCAGGCGCTCGCGGCTTTCCGGGAGATGGGGGATGTGGTGCTCAAGCCGCTCTTCGGCTCCGAGGGGAAAGGGATGCTGCGCCTTTCGGACGAGGATTCGGCCTACCGGGCCTTCCGGGCGCTGGAACTCGGCCGTTACGTGTACTACCTTCAGGAGTTCATTCCGCATGGTGGGGAGGATCTACGCGCCTTTGTCATCGGGGACCGGGTGGTGGCGGCGATGCGCCGGAGGGGCAGCGGTTGGAAAAGCAACGTCGCACAGGGCGCACAGGTGGAGCCGGTGGCCCTTTCTCCGGAGCTGGAGGAGCTGAGCGTGCGCGCATCGCGTCTGGTCGGTACGGACTATGCCGGGGTCGACCTCTTGCAAGCGGAGGACGGGCGCGTCTACGTGCTAGAGGTGAACAGCATCCCGGGCTGGCGGGGTCTGCAGCGCACGACCACGCAGAACATCGCAGATCTCATCGTGGACCATGTCCTGAAGAGCCTGGCATAGGCCGCGCCGGGGGAAATGGATGGCCTTTCGCGCACGAGAGGTGGCTCAGGCGGCTCAAGCGGCATGCCTCTTGGAGGTGAGTGCCCCCAAGCCTGGAAACGTCAGCCCCTACGCCGATTTCGCCGACGCACGCTATGAAGACTTTGTACTGAGCGCGGCAGCTATCGGGCCGGCCTTCCTACAGGCCGGCCGCGCTTCTGTGGGGCGGACGATCTACCGCGCGATCCGCGACACCCGCCGCTGGGTGCGCACGAACACCAACCTCGGGATTGTGCTGCTGCTCGCTCCGCTCGCGAAAGCGGCCCTGCAACCGGGATCCCTGCGGGAGAACCTGTCGCGCGTGCTCGCCGGCCTCACAGTTGAAGACGCCCGCCTGACCTACGCCGCGATCCGGATGGCCCGCCCTGGAGGCCTCGGACGGGTCGCCGAGGGCGACGTGACCAAGGAGGTCCACCTGACGCTCCGCGAGGCGATGGCTCTGGCCCGCGAACGGGACGCCATCGCCCGCGAATACGTGACGGACTTTGCCATCACTTTCGAGATCGGATACCCGGCGCTCCGGGAAGCCTGGGACGCCACGCGATCGCCCGCAACCGCGGTCGTGGAGGCCTTCTTGCAGATCCTCGCGCGGGTGCCCGACACGCTGATCGCGCGCAAACGGGGCTTTGAAACAGCCTTTGAGGTTTCCCGGAGGGCCGCCGAAGTGCTCGAGGCGGGCGGTGTCCGCACCCCGGCAGGCCGCCAAGCGATCGCCGCCCTGGATCGGATGCTTCGGGACGAAGGGCATACGCTCAACCCGGGCACCACGGCGGACCTGACCACGGCGGCCCTTTTCCTTTTCCTGCTGCAGGACCGTGCCCTCCTGGCGGGATCGCTTTGACAGACATGCGGAGTTACGGTACACTTTCGCTTGCTTCCCCTTCAAGCCTTCCAACCGGTTCGCAAGCCGCAGATGAGGGGGAAAGAGGAGAAGAAATGTCCCATACGGTCTTTCTTGGCCTGGGTGCGAACCTGGGCGATCGCCAGACCAACCTCGTCCAGGCATTGCAGCACCTCCGCAGCAAAGCGCAGATCGAGAAGGTCTCCTCGCTCTACGAGACCAAACCCGTGGGTTACCTGGATCAGCCCGATTTCCTGAACCTGGTCTGCCAGATCCAGACCGAGCTCGAGCCCCTCGATCTCCTCCGTTTTCTCAAGCAGATCGAGCAGCGCATGGGCAGGCAGCCTACCTTTCGGGACGGCCCCCGTCCGATCGACATTGACATCCTGCTGTACGACGACCTGGTGCTCGAGACCCCGGAACTCACCATCCCTCACCCGCGTATGGCCGGCCGAGCCTTTGTGCTGGTGCCGCTCGCGGAGATCGCGCCCGACGTGGTGCATCCGGTGCTGAAACGCACCGTATCCGAACTTGCCCGGGAGGTACCGAAGGAGGGCCTCATCCGGCGCTCCCGGCTGCGCATCCAGCCGGCGCGCGATGTACAGCAGGGGGTTCCCGCGGTGCGCGTGAGCCTCAACCGTGTGGGGGTGACCGGGCTGCGGCGGGTGATCCGGATCGCGCGCTACGGGGTGGAGAACCTCTTTTACGCGACGATCGACCTCTTTGCCGATCTCAGCCCGGAGCAGATGGGGGTCCATATGTCGCGCTTCTGCGACATCCTGGAGGAGACGGCGGAAGAAGTCGCGCTTCAGGAGTACCCCGACATCGAGACCCTGAGCGAGCATATTGCACGCCAGGTGCTCGACAAGCAGCACGCGCTCCGCTCCGAAGTGCACATCCGGGCGATCTATCCGATGGACAGGATCACCCCGCTTTCGGCGAAGAAGAGCCAGCAACTCTACACGTTGCTCGGCGTGGCGGTAGGTTTCCCGGAGCGGATCAAGCGCGTGGTCGGGGTCGAAGCGGACGGGATGACCGTTTGCCCGTGTGCACAGGATATGGTGCGCGAGCACGCCCGGGAGATGCTCTTGGCGGAAGGCTTCTCGGAAGCGGATGCCGAACGCGCCCTCCGTGCCATCCCGATCGCCTCCCACAATCAGCGCGGACGAGGTACGGTGATGATCGGTTCGGAGGAACAGGTCCGCGCCGAGGACCTGGTGGAGATCGTCGAAGCCTCGATGAGCTCGGAGATCTACAGCCTCCTGAAGCGTCCGGACGAGTTCTTCGTGGTGAACAAGGCGCACCGGAACCCCCGTTTCGCCGAGGACGTGGTGCGGGAAATCCTGTACAACGTCGTGCAGACCTACACGAACCTGCCGGATTCGGCCTTTGTCCTGGCCAAGCACGTCAGTTTCGAGGGAATCCACAGCCACGACGCCTTTGCCGAGGGGTATGGTACGCTGGGAGAGATCCGACACGAGATCGAGACGGGTCATTACCTGCCGCGACATACGACCTTCCAGGAATGGCTGGAGCAGCCCCTTTAGGAGCCGGGCGAACGGAGATCCGGCGTGTGCCGTTGTGGATGAGGCGGGATGGTCCTCGAGGGACATTACCTGGAGACGGTGGAGGGCTTGTTCTTTGCTGTAAAGGGCGGGGTCCATCCGCCCGAGCGCTACTTCGCGTGCCTGCGCTACGTTCCTTCCGGGGGCGGAGGCGACCGCCGGAAAGGCGATGCGGGCTACCGGCGTCTCTACGACTGGTCGGAGCAGGAACGCTTTCTGGAACGTGCCTGCCCGCACTACCTAGCCGACGACCCCGTCCTCCACCGCACCGTGCAGAGCGTGCCCCGGGAGTGTGTGCGCCAGGTTTACGATCCGCGCGTCCGTCTGGAAGAACTGTGGGCCGCGGGAGGGGGCGATGTCGTGGAAAGCGACGCCCTAGCTTTCGCCGTCCTCCTTGGGGAGGAGGCGGGGGTCGATCGGCACGCCCTGGGCGTCTCCGGTTCACTCCTGATCGGGCTGCACACACCTCAGTCCGATCTGGACCTTCTGGTTTACGGCTCAAGGGATTCGTGGGCCGTGCATTCTGCCCTGCGGAATCTTCGCTCGCGCGGTGGCGCTGTGGAGGAGCTCGATGCCCGGGAGCTCGCAGCGCTCTACGTGGCTCGTGGCGCAAGCGCCTTCTGCAGCCCGGAGGCGTACGCGGTGCGCGAGAAGGGCAAGGCGATGCAGGGGCTTTTCCGTGGCCGGCCCTACTTCATCCGTTTCCTGAAGGGTGCTGCAGAGATGGAAGAACGGTACGGGGACCGGCTCTATACCCCGCTCGGACAGGCCAGAATCGAGGGCACGGTCTCGGATGCTCACGAGAGCATTTTCACCCCCTGTTGTTACCGGGTGGAGCGGGTGCGCATCCTCGAGGGCCGGCGCGTGAAGCCCCTCACCGAGATCGTCTCCTACCGGGGACGCTTCTGCGAGCAGGCTCAGGAGGGGGATCGTGTCCACGCGCTGGGGACGCTCGAGCGCGTCGAGGCCGCTACAGGAGATGTGTGGTACCGGTTGCTTCTCGGCAATTCTGGCGCCGATTTCCTGCTACCTGAGGACGGAAAATGACGGACGAAAAACGTATCGCCTGGGCGATCACCGGGGCCGGACACTTTCTGGTCGAGTGTGCGGAACGCCTCTACCGTTACGAAAACGTGGATGTCTTCCTTTCCCGGGCCGCGGAGGAGGTCATCCGGATGTACCGCCTCCGGGAGACGATCTACAACGGTCGCGCCCGGGTCTACCGGGAGACCGTCGCGAGCGCCCCTTACGCCGGACGTTTCTCCAAAGGCACCTACCGCGTGCTTGTTGTCGCGCCCGCTACCTCGAATTCGGTGGCCAAGTTCGTGCACGGGATATCGGACACGCTCGTGACCAACCTTTTTGCCCAGGCGGGCAAATCCCGTATCCCGATCATCGTCCTGCCCACCGACGTTGCCCCGGAGATGGAGTCGATCGACCCCCGAGGAGAGCCGATCAAGGTGTATCCGCGCCCGATCGACCTCGAGAATGTACAGCGCCTGGGACGGTTCCCGGGTGTATCCGTCGTTTCGAACCCTGAGGAGCTGGAAGCATGCCTCGTTACCTTTTTGTGACCGGCCGACTGGCGGCGAAAGCCCTGGGCGAGGTGCTGGAGCGGATGGCTCCGGAATGGGAGTACGAGCTCGCGGTGCTCCCGATCTCCGTTGCCGCGCTGATGGATACCCGTTTCATCGCCAAACACCTGAAGAGCGCCGAGGGCTTTGACCTGGTCTTGATCCCCGGTCTATGCCAGGGAGACCTCTCCTTGCTTGCGGATCCTCTGGGCGTGCCCGTGGTCCGCGGACCGAAGGACCTCAAAGACATCCCGATGTTCTTCGGTCGGGAGCGCTCGCGGGAAGGGTACGGTGCCTACAGGGTCAAGATCCTGGCCGAGATCGTCGACGCTTACAGATTGAGCTTGGAGGAGGTGCTTGCCCGCGCGGAGTACTATCGGAGGTGCGGGGCGGACATCATCGACCTCGGCTGCCCGGTCGAGGGTCGCTTCGAGGGGGTGGACCGGGTCGTCCGGGCGCTCAAGGAGCGGGGGTTCCAGGTCAGCCTGGACACCTTCAACCCGGAGGATATCCTGCTTGCGGACCGCGCGGGAATCGACTACCTCCTCAGCGTCAACTCCCGGAACATCGAGCTCGCGCCGCGCCTTTCCTGCAAGGTGGTCGTGATCCCCGATTTCGACCAGGGGATGGAATCGCTGGAACGGAACATCGCTCGGCTGGAAGCCTGGAAGGTCCCGTACATCATCGATCCGATCCTGAACCCGATCGGATTCGGTTTTACGGAATCGATTTGCCGCTTCTACGAGACCCGGCGGCGCCATCCGGACGCCGAGATGCTGATCGGCGTGGGAAACCTCACGGAACTTACGGACGCCGATTCGACCGGCATCAATGCGGTCATGGCCGGGATCATCGAGGAACTGGGGATCGACTATGTGCTCACGACCGAAGTCATCAGCTGGGCCCGTGGGGCGGTGCGCGAACTGGATCGCGCCCGGCGGCTGATGCACTACGCCGTCCAGAACCATGTGCTGCCCAAGATGCTGGATGACAGTTTGATCACCGTCAAAGACCCGCCGCACGAGCACTACTCGGAGGAAGAACTGCGCGAGATGCAGCGGATGATCCGGGACGCGAATTTCCGCATCTTTGCCGATGACCGGAACATCTATGTCTTCAACCGCGATCGGTTCATCCACGGGACCGACATCTCGGAGATCTTTGCGCAGCTCGGTGTCGAGGAAGCCAGCCACGCCTTTTACCTGGGGCGGGAGCTGCAGAAGGCGGCGCTGGCGGTGCGTTTGGGGAAGAAGTACCTCCAGGAGCAGGAGCTGCGCTGGGGCTATCTGAGCGAGGACGAAGCATCGTGAACCGCAAGCCGAAGGATCGCGACTTTGTCGAGACGACGGAAGGCCTGCTTTTCTGCATTGTGGGTTACCTGCATCCGCCGGACCGTTACACGGCCTACCTGAAGTATTCCCCGGCCGCGGAAGGGCGCTGGCGTCGCTCCGGGCAGGCTTATCACCGCAACCTCGCATACTACCATGCCCATCAGGTGGGGGAGACGCTGGATTTCCTGGAAGCGCGCTACCCGGGCTATGTGCAGCTGTGCCCGGTGCGGAACATACGCTTTTCCTTTGTGCCGCAGGAGCGGGTGCGCACCTACTACCGTCCCGAAGAGCGGCTTTTCGGGATTCTCCGCGCGCCGGCGGACCCTTTGGAAGAAGAAGTGGCGCGCCTGGCGCAGGCGATCCACGAGGCGGCAGGCGTAGCCCTCGAGCAGCTGGGGGTCACCGGCTCCATCCTCTTGGGGATCCACGATCCTTCGTTTTCGGACATCGACCTGACCGTGTACGGGGCGGAAAATGCGCGACGGCTGCGGGCAGCGCTGGACGCCGGTGCGATCCCGGAGCTCTTCCCGCTGGAGGCGGCCTTTGTAGAGCGGTGGTGTCGGGAAACGGCACCGCGGCATCACCTGACGCTGGAGGATGCGCGCCGGCTTGCCGCGCGTCGGTGGAATTATCGCCTCTACGGACTCCATCGCCGGTACCTTTCCCTGCACCCGACCCGTTCCGATACCGAGATCCGCGAGACGTACGGCGAACACACCTACCGGGATATCGGGGTGGCGAGGCTCTCGGGAGTGATCGCGGATGCGGCGGAGGCGATTTTCCTCCCGGCACGCTACCGCCTGGAGCGGGTGCGCATCTTGGATGGCCCCGAAGTGCCTGTCCAGGAGATCTGCTCCTACGAGGGGCTCTTTTGCCAGGCAGCGGATGAGGGGGAGCAGGTGGAAGCGCAGGGGAAACTGGAGGAAGTGGACGGCGGCTCCTGGTACCGGCTGGTGATCGGGAGCAGCCATCGCGCGGGAGCCGAGTATCTGCGGGTGGTGGACGTTGATCGTTGAGGTGCTCTTCTCCACGCTGGATGGAGGCGGCCGGCCGAATTTTGCGCCGATGGGCGTGGTGTGGGGCGAGGAAGAGATCGTCGTCCGGCCGTTCCGCGCCACGCATACCTTCGCGAACCTCCTCGCGAACGGGTACGGCGTGGCCAACGTGACCGATGATGCGCTCGCCTTTGTGGAGGCTGCGCTGGGGGATCCTCTGTTGCCCTGCTTCCCGGCGGTGCGGGTGCCGGGCGTGGTCTTCCAGGGTGCCTGCTACTGGCGGGAGCTGGAGGTCACCGACGTTGCGGGGAACGACGAGCGCGCCGAGATCGCCTGTCGCGTCGTGCACCGTGGATGGCGACGCGATTTCCTGGGCTTTAGCCGCGCGCGGAACGCGCTGGTGGAGCTGGCCATCCTGGCCACGCGGCTCCATCTTTCGGGCGTGGAGCCGGTGCTCGAGGCGCTGGAACGGTACGAAGCGATCGTCCGCAAGACCGGCGACGAGCCGGAGAGGAAGGCGCTTACCCTGATCCAGAACTATGTGGAGAGGTGGAAGCATGGTCGTCCGGGTTAAGACCCCGGCCCGCCTGCATCTGGGCTTTCTGGATCTGAACGGTGAGCTGGGTCGCCTCTACGGGAGCATCGGGGTCGCGATCGACCGTCCGAACGTCGTGCTGGAGGCGCGCACCGCTGCCGAGTTGTCCGCGGAAGGGCCGGAGGCGGAGCGGGTCGCGGCGTTTGCGGAGCGGTTCCTGCAGCGTTACCCCGCGGTGCGCGGGGCCCGTCTATGCGTACGCTCGAGCATCCCGGCGCACGTAGGGTTGGGGTCCGGCACGCAGCTGGCGCTGGCCGTGGGGGCGG
>JBMFPK010000091.1:0-8852 GCA_049969155.1 Chloroflexia bacterium
TGGGGACCTCCTTTCTTGGTTTGATATCTCGGGAACTAGTTTACCAAAAAGGAAGGTCCCCCTTTGTATCTGTCCGAACTCAAGTCCGAACTTCAGAGCAACCTCGCTTGCCCGCCGCAGGCAGCCGTGCTATACTTTCTCCCGCAACGGTTACCCGTTCCCAGGAGGCTGCGATGCCCGTTCACCCTGAACTGCTCAAGATCTTGGTCTGCCCCGACGATAAGGATCCGGTCGAGTATGTCCAAGAAGGGAAAGAGGAATGGCTCGTCTGCCATACCTGCGGCCGGCGGTATCCCGTACGGGACGACATCCCGGTCATGCTCATCGAGGAGGGCGACAAGTACCGGGATGAACGCCTGATCACCCGTCCGCGCGGCTAGCCTCTGCCCCGATGGGCCCCTTCTCTCACTACCGCGTGATCGTCAACCCCTGGGCCGGCCGGGGGGCCGGCGCACGGTTGCTTCCTTCCTTGCCGGCTCTCTTGCAAGGCCTGCCCTGCTCCATCGTCACAACCGAAGGACCGCGACATGCGACCACCCTCGCTGCCGCAGCAGCCCGGGAGGGTGCCGACGTCATCGTCGCCTGCGGCGGGGATGGTACGATCCTGGAAGTGCTCAACGGCCTCGTGGGAACTTCCGCCACGCTCGCGGTCCTCCCGATCGGCTCCGGGAACGACTTTATCAAGCCGCTGGGCATCCCCCGGGAGCTGCACGCCGCTATCCGACTCCTGCGTAACGGCGTCATCCGCCCCATCGACCTGGGCCGCACAGGCGACACCTACTTCGGCAACGGGCTGGGCATCGGGTTCGACGCCCGCGTCGCGCTCGAGACGCGCCATTTCCCCCGCCTGAGCGGCTTCCCCCTGTACCTTGCCGCCCTCTGGCGCGCCGTCTGGCGCTACCGGCCCTGCCCGATGCGCGTACAGATCGACGGGCAAACGCTGGAAGGGCGCTTCCTGATGCTCGCCGTCGCCAACGGGCGCTGCCTCGCCGCTAACTTCTGGCTCACCCCCCAGGCCGAGATGGACGACGGCCTCTTCGACCTGTGCCTCGTGCGCCAGATGCCGCTCCCCATCTTCTTCTACCACCTGCCGAAGGTCACCCAAGGCCGGCATACCCGCCTGCGGGAAGTCCATATGGCCCGCGCACGCCACGTCACCGTGGAAAGCGCCGCCCCGCTTCCTGTGCACGCCGACGGCGAGATCCTCTCCGAGGGCACGATCAGGCTGGAGGTGGAAATCGTCCCGAGAGCAGTAAGAGTCCTCTGCCCGCCGGGAGAGGGCCCCCTAACCCCCTATGGCTCCCAGCGCACGGACCAGACGCGGTAGGTAGCTCCCGCCGAGCCGCGCAGCACCACACGGTGCCGGCCGGCCCCGAGGACCATCCTCTCGCTGCAAAACCTTTCCTCCCCCGTCCGTTCCCCGGAGCGCACGGTGCCGTCCACAACGAGCGAGAGCATCGACCAGGGCCCCTGTCCTTCCACGCATACCCGCCCGGCCGTCGGCGCCTCCACTTCCAGGAAGAGCTCCGCTTCTCCCCGAAAGGCCCGCATCGCGCGGAAGGCCGGCTGGGGGAGACCCACCCCCCACCCCTCGCCGAGCTCCCAGAAAACGCCGCCCGCCGGAGGCACCCGGTACGCGACCACTTCCTCGTCCTCATGGATGCGGTTCTCCTTCCCGAACAGCACCTCCGCAAGCCGCCGCGCGCTTTCCTCCTGCGCCGGCGTGAGCGCGGTACGTTGGAGCACCACGTACCCGGCGCGGTAATGGTTCAACGCCGCCAACGCCTGCGCCCGCAAGCCGGCGGCATCCCCGTCCGTGATCTCACGCACCGGCCCGAGCGCCCGGAACAGCCGAAAGCCCGGGATGCGCTCATAGGGCAGATGGGGATCCCCACGCGCGACAAAGCCCCCGTAGATCGGATGGCCATGGACCGTTTGGTAGAACATGCGCTCCGTGTAGTCGGCCGGGTAGCGGGCGATCGGTACTTCGAGCACCGCGCGGCCATCTCCGACCTCCGCAAGGTCTCGGTAGAACGCCGGAACCTCGGCCGGCTCCACAGGGAACGGAAGCCATGCCTGTTCCCCGCAGACGAGCAAGGCACACAGGCCGGCCAGAAGCCATCGCTGCCCTTCCCGCAAAAAAGGACGACGCAGCAGGCTCGCCATACCCACGGCAGCAAAGAGGCCGACCGCCAGCACGACGAGGAGGCCGAACCGCGCCGGCGTGCGCAGGATGTCCATCAGGGGCAGCAGGTACAGCACACCGTAGGGCAGGAGGATGCGCGACCCCCGCCAGGTGACGATCCTTCCGGCAACGTGGAGCACCGGCCCCAGCGACAGGACAAACCCTCCCAGCGCTGTGGCAAGCCAGAAGCCTCTTCCCTGCCACCGCCTTCGCAGCCCCGTCGCCGCGAGCGCCAGCGGAATCACCCCCAGGTAGAGGAGCCCCTCTGTGGGGTTATACCGGGCGGAAAGCAGCGCCGCCCACTGCCCCCACAGCGGGTGGCCAGGCGGGGGCGTCAGGTACGCGAGAAGGTCCGCAGACAGGTGGATGGCGTATGCCGGCGAAGGGTGCACCGCCGGGTTCCGGGCCTGCTCGTGCAACATCGGCACCCATTGCACGCCGAGCACCGCCAGGCCAGCTGCAACCGCGCCCAGGAGACGAACCGCCCGACCCCACACCGCCCGCGGCTGCTGCCACAGCGCAAACAGCAGATACCCACCCGTCATCCCCACAGCAAAGAGGGCATAGAGCCACTCGCTCCAGCCGGTGAGCGCGAGCAAGCCGGCAGCCACAAGTATCTGCTTCCAGGCGCGCCCCTCGGCGCGGCGGAGCCGCAGCATCGCCCAAAGGTAGAAGAGCAACCAGTGATACGCGATCAGGTTCAGGTGCGCCCGCAGATGGGCCAGGTGGTAGGTACTGAAGGCGATCGCCGTCCCTCCGACGAACGCCGCGCCGCGCCGGCTTGCGGGCGAAAGGTCGCCCCACCCGGAGAGCACCTCCAGGGCCAGATAGTACCCTCCCATCCCGCTCGCGACGAAGGAAAGGAGCGCAAGAAAGCCATAGGCAGCGACCGGCCCCCAGAGGACGGTGACCGGCAACGCCAGGATCGTGTTGCTCAGGGAAAGGGTGTGGAAAAGGAGGCTCGTCCCACGGGGAAAGAAGAGCAGATCGGTGTAGAATAGCGAACCCCGGCCTCCCACCAGGCACCGTTTCACCCACCAGATGGCCCAGACGTTGTGCCAGATGTCAAAGATGTCCCCGGGAACTGCCCGGCCGAGCACCGCCGGAAGCGGCCAGAGCATCCCGACCGTGAGCAGAAGATAGACCAGTCCGACCCCGATGTCCACCCACGCCGCGCGCTTCACGGTCCACCTTCCGCGGAGCCAACCATATGCTCTGATGGGCTGCCGACCGGCCGGTAGAAGTAGAAATCGTCGTACCGCGCCTCCAGGCGGTAGTGCGCACGCACCCGCGAAAGGACCGGCACCGTCCAGCGCATCCATTCCTCCCCTTCAGGGGATTCCTCCAGCCGGTCGGTGAGGATGATCAGGGAAAAGTGTTCCGCCTCCACTTCCCGGCACAGGACTCCCTGGTCCCAGCGGCCGAGGCGCGCCATCTGCGCCATCAGGAAGGGGTCGTCGTAGGGCGGCTCGTGACCGCACAGCAGGAGCAGGCCTACATCATCCGAAAGGACCGGCGGCGGTGTTTGGCGAAGCAAAGCGCAGGCGCGCGCCATCTCCGCTTTGCGCTCGCGGGAAGGAAGCAAAGGAGACCGGTAGAAGCGCAACGGGTCGGGCAGGAGGATCATCTGGCACAGGAGCAAAGCTCCCAGCCCCAGCCGGAGCGTCCGCGGGAGCCCCTTCTGGCCCAGCAGCAGGCCTGCCGCCAGAGCCATCGCAAACATTAGGGGAAGCTGAAACCCCCAGGTAGTGCCCACACGAGCCCCTGAAGCCAGGACGCCCAGTCCGCCCAGGAACAACAGCGGCACGAACCACGCACGGCGCCGCAGATGGACCCCCAGGGAAATGAGCACCGCCAGGGCCAGGAATGGGAAAAGCACGGGCACCGGCCCCAGCAGGGCCCACAGCCGGGAAAGGAGCCAGGGAAAACGGAGCATCTCGAACGTGTGCAGTAGGAAACCGCCATGGGTGAGCCCGTTCAGCAGCAGGACCGCACCCGCTGTCGCACCCAGCGCGGCCACCCCCACAAGCAGTCCCCGGCGGGGATTCCGCAGGAAGAGAAAGGCAAGTCCCATACCGGCCAGGAGTACCACGTTCTGTTTGGCGAAGAAGGCGAGCGCAAACCAGAAGGGCGCCAAGTACACCTCGGGCCGCTCGGCAAAGCGCAGGCACCAATAGCAGGTCAGGAGCCCCAGGAAAAGCGATAGCGTGTCCGGCTTGGCAAAGGTGGACCACAGGACGACGGTCCCCAGGGAAAGGGGCATCAACCCCGCGATCGCCGCAATCCGTGGGCCTGCCCCCAGATGGCAGACCGTAGCGCCCAGCAGCGCAGCCGCTCCCAGCGAAGAACCGAGCGCGATCAGCCTTCCGGGCACCAGCGTCGGACCCCACCACCCGAGCCAGGGCGCACTCAACAGGTAGAAGAGCGGCGTGTACACCGAGGAGACGAAACGCCCCGCCTCGAGCGGCGGATACACTGCCTCTCCGCGGGCAAGGAGGAGGGAACTGTGCAGGTCCACTCCTTCGTCATAGTCGATGGGGAATGGAAAGAGGAGGGCGTAGAGAGAGTACCCCAGGAAGAAGAGTGCCCGAAACGCGACGACTGCAAGAAGGAGGCACTCGAGGACCGCTTCCCCTCGATCCGCAACGGTCTGAAGTGAGGGAATGCGCAGCCCCCGCATCCCGCGCTCCTCGGCTGACCAAAAAAGCGGGACGAATGGACGCCCCGCTCCCTGGCTCCTTCCATACGCGGGATCACGAACCCCCGAACGTGTCCCGCATCCACTCCCATACGCCCCGTTTCCCGTTGCCCACCTCGCTCCCGAAGGTCGCCGCGAGCTCCTCCAGCAGCTTACGCTGCTGATCCGTCAGCCGCGTAGGGACCACGACCCGCACGACTACGATCTGATCCCCGCGGCCGTTGCCGTGGAGATAGGGCACGCCCTTCTCTCGCAGCCGGTACGTCTTGCCGTGTTGTGTCCCGGGCTGGATGTACAGCGTCTCCTCTCCGTCCAGCGTCGGAACGACCACCTGGGCTCCGAGCGCTGCCTGGGCGATGTTGATCGGCAGCTCGTAGATGATGTCGTTCCCCTGGCGTTGGAAGTGGGGATGCGGCTTGATGCGCACGGCAATGTACAGGTCGCCGCGCGGCCCTCCGTACAGGCCGGCCTCTCCCTCGCCGCTCAGCCGGATCTGGGACGTCTCGTCGATCCCGGCCGGGATCTTGACCCGCAGGCGACGCGTCGCCCGTACACGCCCCTGGCCCTGGCACTCGTGGCAGGGGATCGCCACAATGACCCCCTCCCCGTGGCACTGCTCGCAGGTGGTCATCACGATCATGTTGAAAAACGCCCCGCGCTGGCGCACCTCCCCCGTCCCACCACAGCGCGGACAGCGCACCGGCTGCGTGCCAGGTTCCGCGCCCGTCCCCCGGCAGACGGGGCACGTCTCCAGACGCGGGATCTCGATCTCCTTCTCGCAGCCAAAAACAGCCTCCTCAAACGTCAAGGTGAGCGTGTAGCGGAGGTCCGCACCGCGCTGCGGCCGCGTGCGGCCGGCCACTCTGGTGCGCGGAGAGAAAAAGCTCTCGAAGGCATCGAAGATCTCGCTGAAGCCGAACCCGGCAAACGGATCGAACGGCCCCGGACCAGGCATGGTGCCGTTGACGCCGGCGTGCCCGAACCGGTCGTAGGCCGCGCGCTTCTGCTCGTCCGAGAGGACCTCGTAGGCCTCGTTGATCTCCTTGAAGCGGGCTTCCGCGTCCGGCGACTTGTTCACATCCGGATGGTACTGGCGTGCCAGCCGACGAAAGGCCCGCTTGATCTCTTCCTGGCTGCACCCCCGGGGAACCCCGAGGATCTCGTAGTAATCCCGCTTCGTGCTCATCCCCCTCACACCTGAACCCACGTACTCCTTTCTAGTTTACCGCACCAGCCACATTCCGTCAACTACCCTCCGGCGCCTGGGGCACCTTCTTCAACGATCCACGCTCAACGCCTCCCGTAACCTTCCCCTCTCCCCGAACGTAAACCCTTCGGTTGTCCTTTTGACACCGCTCCGGGCCGATGCTATACTGACCTCGCAACCCCCTGGCCCGTGAGCGTAACAAGGAGTGAGAGATGTCCGCAGGCAGAATCATCGGCTATATCGTTTCCGCAATTCTGATCTTTTTCGGCGTCCTGTTCATCTGGGGGGCCTTCAGCCCGGAGGGGACCCCCGGCTGGATCTGGCTGGGGATCGTGACCGTGGGGATCGGCCTGGGCATCATCGCCCTCCTGCAACTGTTCCGCCCCAGACCCCCGCAGGAGATCGTCCAGAAGATCGAGCTGAGCGGCGACATCCATATGGCCAAGATCCGGTGCAAGAATTGTGGGGCCGAACTGGACAAGGAGAGCATCTCGGTCCGCGAAGGGGCCATCTTTATCTCCTGCCCGTACTGCGGCTCCAGTTACCAGATGGTCGAAGAACCCAAGTGGTGAGAACGGGGCCATCATCCGGGCTCCGTCGGAGGATGCCGATGCATCGTTTTCGCTGGGTCTGCCTCCTGCTCGGCCTCGTCCTGCTTCTGAACGGGACCACTCCCGCCCACGCTCAGGACTATTCCTTCTCCCTGGACCGCCACGTGGTCGACCTGTGGATCCAGAGCGACGGGTCCGTGCGCCTGGAAATCTGGCTGACCTTCACCTGCGACCGCAGGGCCCATCCGATCGACGTCGTCGACCTGGGCCTCCCGAGCTACGATTTCGACCTGAGCGGCATCCAGGCGGACGTCGACGGCACTCCCATCGGCCATGTGGGGACCGACTACCAGGGCACCGGCTCGGGGGTCGCCCTGTGGTTGGGCAAGGGGACGATCGGGCCCGGTAAGAGCGGCACCGTCCACGTCACCGTCCAGCGGGTGGGCGGGATGATCTACGCCGACGACGCCGACCCCGACTATGCTAGCCTCGAGTACTCCCCCACCTACTTCGACGGCGCCTACGTTCACGGCACTACGGATCTCACCGTCCGTTTCCATATGCCTCCCGGAACCCAGCCCGAAGAGCCCCGCTGGCATCGCAGCCCGGAGGGTTGGCCCCAGGAGCAGCCCGAAGCCGCCCCCGATGCCGAGGGACGCCCAACCTATACCTGGCACCATGCCACCGCCGCTCCGGATCGGATGTACGTGCTCGGGGCCTCTTTCCCCCGGAAGTACGTCCCGGCGGAGGCCATCCAAGGCCCGCGCCCCACGGAATACGTCTATGTGCCGGTCCACTTTTCCCTGCCCTATGAGATGGTCGACGTCTGGGTGGAACGCGACGGATCGGCGCAGCTCGAGTACTGGCTCACCTTCGCCCTGGAAGCGGACTCGGGGCCGCTGAACCTTGTGGACCTTCCGCTTCCCAACGCCGATTACGATCTGGACCGCATCTGGGCAGATGTGGATGGAAAGCCGATCGGGTACATTCAGATCTCGGAGAAACTCCCCGCCGGCATCGGGATCGGTCTCTACCAGGCGGCCATCCAGCCGGGACAGGGCGGCACCCTGCATGTGCTCGTGGAGCGGGTCGGGCGGATGGTCTACCAGGACCGCGGCGATGACGTCCGGGTCCAGTTCTCCCCCGCATCGTTCGACGCAACCTCCGTCCGCGGGACAACCGCCCTCACCGTGCGTCTGCACCTGCCACCGGGCGTCAAACCGGAGGAGGCGCGCTGGCACCGTAGCCCGGAGGGGTGGCCCCAGGAAAAGCCGGAGGTTGCCACCGACGAGGAGGGACGGGTCGTCCTGACCTGGTCCGGAGAAACCGCCATCCCCAGCCAGGAGTATACCTTCGGCGCCTCCTTCCCCCGCCTCTACGTTGCGGAGGAGGCGATCCAGAAAGGGCCTTCCCTCTGGTCCACCGTTGGGGAGGTCTTGCTGGGAAGCCTCTGCTTCCTCATCCCGGTAGCAATCATCGTCCTGCTCATCATCCTGGGGAGACGCGCCTACCTCCGGCGGCAGATGGCCTACCTCCCGCCCTCGATGAAGGTGGAGGGCGTCGGCATCAAGCGCGGGCTCACGGCGGTAGAAGCGGCCATCCTTCTGCAGACGCCGCTGAACCGCGTGCTCACGATGATCCTCTTCGGCCTCCTCAAGAAGGGAGCGCTGACGGTGCTCGATGATGACCCTCTGACGGTGCAGGTGGAACCGACCCTGCCGGAGGGCCTCCGTACCTACGAGACCGGGTTCCTAGAGGCAGTGCAGAAGAACGGACGCTTGGACGAGGGTCGCCTGCGCCAGGTCGTGATCGACCTGGTGCGGGAAGTGAACAACAAAATGAAAGGGTTCAGCCGCAAGGAGACGATCGCCTACTACCGCGACATCGTGCGACGTGCCTGGGAACAGGTGGAAAAGGCGGCCACACCGGAGGTGCGCGGCCAGCTGTTCAGCGAGGGGCTGGAGTGGACCATGCTGGACGAGGAGTTTCAGGAGCGCACCGGCCGCGCCTTCGGGGACGAGCCCGTGTACGTCCCGCCGTGGTGGGGGCGCTACCGCCCTTGGATCGCCACAATGCCCCCATCCGGAACGGCGCAGCCTTCCGCCCCTTCGCAGCCTGCCGCCCCTTCGCAGCCGATCCGACTGCCCCACCTGCCGGGAAGCGACTTTGCCGCCCGGATGGTGCGGGGCGTCGAGGGGACCGCGGGGCGCA
>JBMFPK010000092.1:0-8837 GCA_049969155.1 Chloroflexia bacterium
GGCCCTTTGCTCGCCTGTGCATCACCTGCCAAGAGCGTGAAACCGGCTGAGTGCGATACCCCCATCCGCAGAGGCCGCGCCCTTCGCACTTTTACAGGGAATACACCCCTTCGTATTCCAGGCCGGCCTCGCGCAGCACCGCTTCGACCCGCTCCCGCTCTCCCTCGGGAACGCGAAGGGCCGTACCGCAGTCCGAACTCAACTGACGTGGGGTGGGGATCAGCTTGCACGGGATCCCCGCGGTGCGCACCAAGCTTTCCGCCCGCAGGGCGTGGCTCACCGAAGGGACCAAGACCACCGCGAAGGAAGCTTCTCCCAAGACAGGCCTCCGCGACCCTCACAGGGATATCAGCCGGCCAGCGGTAAGCAGGGTCTCCGCAATGGTGTACATGTTCGATACCGTCCCTGCGGCTACCCTGTCCTTCAGCCCGTAATACCCCAGACAGGTCCCGCAGGCCAGGATGCGGACCCCGCGGCGCTCCAACTCCTGCAGGTCCTCCAGGAGCGGCGAGCCCTCGACCACCAGCTTCACCCCGCTGTTCAGAAAGATCATCACGTCGGGACGGGGTTGCACCTCCAGCAGGGTGTGGACAAAAGACCGCATCAGTACAGAGCCGAGTTCCGCATGCTCCCCCCGTCCTAGAACCTCACAAGGCACAAGCAGTACCAGCGGGCCGCCGGAAGCTTCGAGCGGCGGAGCGCACGCCTCCGGCTGCGGCTCGGCCCGGGCCACCAGGTGCACATACACCCCTTCCTCCTTGCCGTCCACAAAGACGGCCCAACCGGCTTTCTCCGCCGTGCGCCGCACATTCTCCGCCGACTCCGGACCGTCCACGATCACGATGACCTCGCGGGCCTTTTCCATCGCTTCTTTCGCCCGGAGCACCGGCTGAGGACAGGGCAGTCCCCGAGCATCTACGACACGCGCCATGGATCCTCACCTCGCTTCTCGGGTCGTACGCCGCGCGCGCTCACGGCACCACCTCGATCCCATCTCCCGGAACCGCTTCCCCGACGATCCAGCCCTCCTCCCCGAGACCGTGCAGCCCGGCCAGCAACTCCTCTGCGTTGTCGTCATCCAGGGCAAGCAGCAAGCCCCCCGAGGTTTCGGGCGTGAAGAGCAGGAGCTGCATCTCCTCCGGGATCGAAGGGTCGAAGCGCACCCTATCGGTGTAGGCATCCCGGTTCCGACAGCTCCCGCCCGGGAAGAGCGATTGCTCCGCATACTCCACGGCCCCAGGAAGGAGGGGCAGTTGCTGGAAATAGAACCGCAGCGCGACGCCGCTCTGTTCAGCCATCTCCAGGCCGTGCCCTAAGAGGGAAAAACCGGTGATGTCCGTGCAGGCGTGTACCTCCCTCTCGCGCGCGGCACGCGCAGCGCCACGGTTCAGGCGGGCCATGGAACGCACCGCGGCCGCAACGTGCTCCGGCTGCGCAACCTCGGCTTTCAACGCCGTGGTGATCAGCCCGACTCCCAGCGGCTTGGTCAGCACGAGCCGGTCACCGGCTCGGACTCCGGCCTTGGTCCAGATCCGCCCGGGGTGCACGATCCCCGTCACCGCAAGGCCGTATTTCGGCACCTCGTCCTCGATCGTGTGCCCACCGGCGAGCACCGCCCCGGCCTCTGCAACCTTGTCCGCCCCGCCCCGCAGGATCGAGTGGACAACCTCCAGAGGCAGGTCCTTGGGGAAGGCGCAGATGTTCAGCGCCAGCACAACCTCCCCGCCCATCGCGTAGACGTCGCTCATCGCGTTCGCGGCGGCCACAGCCCCAAAGTCGTAGGGGTCGTCGACAATGGGGGTGAAAAAGTCGAGCGTCTGGATGACGGCGACCTCTTCACCGACCCGATACACAGCGGCATCATCGCTGCCCTCCAGTCCGACGAGCAGCTCCGGGAAATCCTCCGGGCGGAACCGATCGCGCAACGGGCGCAGCACGTGCGCCAGGGCCGCGGGGCCCACCTTGGCCGCTCAACCGGCCGCCGGAGCCATACTCGTAAGCCGTATGCGTTCTCGATCTGGCATCACAGCCCCCGATCGCCCAGGTGCACGGCCCGGATGGGGCGGGGACCTGGTCCCCGCCCCATTTTCGCACAGAATGCCCACCCGGGCAACTGATCCCACCTCACCGCTTCAACCGGAGACGGTAGGCCCCCTCCTCCGGGATCACCTCGGCCTGCCAGCCTTCCCGCCGGGCCACACGCAGGCAGTTCTCGCGCGCCGTCTCGGTGTCCACCAGCACTTCCACTTCCCCGCTCTGTGCGCGCCGCAGCGCCTGACGGGTCAGCAGCGCCGGCTGGGGACAGGCCAGCCCCCGGGCATCGACGACGATGCTCATCGCTTCACCTCCGAGCCACGCAGACGGGCCGTCAGCCCCAGAATCAGGCAGAAGACCAGGCCGATCGCTACCGCCACCTGACCGTAGATGGACGGGCCGCCTACCTTCAGGATACCGGTCTCCAACCGCTGGTCCGGCACACCAGCCAGGGCAAAGTTGTGCGCAAATCCCGCTCCTACGATCATTCCCAGGACAAAGATCGCCGCATCCCCGTCCCCCTCGCCGGACAGGAACAGCTGACGCCCGGGGCATCCTCCCGCGAGGGCGAAAGCAAGCCCGGCCAGCACCATTCCGGCAAAGTTCCAGAAGTGATTGCTGTGAGCCACCGGCTGATCGTAGAAGGAGAAGCGAACGTATGGCGTCCCGGTGGTCCAGGTCAGCACCAGGTTCGTGAGAAAGGCCGTGAGCAGCAGGGCGATCACACCCCCCAGAAGGTGGGTCTCTCCCATCAGGAAGAGGTCCCGCAGCGCGCCCATCGTGCAGAACCGGCTGCGCTGTCCCAGAAAGCCCACAAGCAGCCCCACCGCAAGCGAGACCGCCAGCGCAGCATGCGCCGCTCCCGGCCCCTTCGTGCTGGCAAAGATCGGCAACCCCTCGCCAAAGACCGGCCGGAAGATCGCCAGGAGGAGCAGGCCGACCATCAGAGCCGGCATCAGCCAGCCGATCACCGCCGGCTGCGGCCAGGCGCGCCCCAGCGAGTACCCCCCGCGCATCAGCAGGACGCCGATGCCCACGCCGGTGGCCAGCCCCGCGAGGGCCAGGAGCGCGTTCAGGTCACCTCCGGCCAGGCGCAGGAGCGCCCGCCAAGGACACCCCAGAAAGACCAGGGCGCCGATCATCGCGAACATGCCCAGGAGGAAGCGTGCGATGGGTGCAGACCCGGCCCGCGGGCGGAACTCGCCGAAAAGCAGCGCGGCGATCGTCGACCCGAGCACGAACCCGATGATCTCCGGGCGCAGATACTGCGTGGCTGCGTTCCGGTGCAGGCCCAGCGCGCCCGCGATGTCCCGCTCGAAGCAGGCGACGCATACCCCCATGTTCTTCGGGTTGCCCCAGTAGACGAGGAGCGCGGCCAGAATGCCGATGATCGCCCCGGAGGCGATCGGTCCCCAACGAGAGGCAAAGAAGCGTTTCACGACGACCTCCTTGATGCCCTGCTATGGTGCCCGATGCCAGCAATCTCCTTCGCCACACCTCCTTTCTCTACCTTGCCATGCAAGGAAGGGCCACCGCCGCCCGACACAGGATCGGCGGTGGCCCGAGGGAGCCAGGCATCGGGACTCCCGCAGGCGCGCTTCACCCGGTCGGGGGCGCACGCAGACCATCGCCCGCTGGGGACCGACCGGTCCCCACGGGCACGGTTCATCTCTTCTCTTTGCCAACGACCCTACAGACGATCACCTGCCTCTCCTCACCGAGGCCGCGACCTCGGCGACCGCCTCGACAGCACTTTCCACGTCACCAGGCGTGTGGAACGGCCCCAGACTGAAGCGCACCGTTCCCTCGGGAAATGTCCCCAACGCGCGATGCGCAGCCGGAGCGCAGTGGAGCCCGGGACGGCACGCGATACCGTAAGCCTCGTCCAGAAGCTCGGCCACTTCCGAGCAGGTCCGGCCCACGATGTTGAACGAGACCACCGCAACCTGCTTTTCCGCCCTCCCCGTACCATATACGACCACTCCGGGGATCCCCTGGAGCCCTTCCAGAAGGAGCGCAGTGAGCGCCTCTTCCCGAGCGCGGATCGGTTCCACGCCCTCGTGTTGCAGATAGCGCACCGCGGCCTCCAAGCCGGCCAGCCCCACAGCGTTCTGCGTCCCGGCCTCGAACTTGTCGGGCAGGAAAGCGGGCTGCCGCTCCTCTTCGGAACGGCTTCCGGTGCCCCCATAGGTCAGCGGACGCAGACGATCCAGCGGAACCCGCTCGCCGATCACCAGTCCCCCTGTGCCGGTCGGCCCGAGCAGCCCCTTGTGGCCGGCAAAGGCCAAAAGGTCGATCCCCATCTCCTCCATCGCGATCGGGACGGCACCCGCCGTCTGGGCCGCGTCGACCAGGAGCAGCCGCCCCGCCGCGCGCACGATCTGTCCGACTTGCGCCACCGGCTGCAGGGTTCCACAGACGTTGGAAGCGTGGTTCAGGACGACCAGGACGGTTTCCGGACGGATCGCTTCTGCCACCAGGGCAGGGTCCAGCTCTCCTTGCGGGGAAGCGGGAAGGACGGTGAGGCGGACACCGGAATCTTCGAGCGCACGCAGAGGCCGCATGACCGAGTTGTGCTGCATCGGCCCCACGACCACGTGATCGCCGGGATGGAGCAACCCCTGCAGGGCAAGATTGAGGGCAAAGGTGGCACCCGGGGTCAGCACGACACGCAGGGGGTCCCGGACGTGGAACAGTTCCGCGATCGCCTGGCGCGCCCGATAGACCACGCGGCCGGCCTCGACGGACATCCGATGTCCGGAGCGCCCCGGGTTCGCCCCGATGTCCCGCAGGAACGAGGCCATTGCCTCCACCACTTGCGGCGGCTTGGGCCACGAGGTTGCGGCTTGATCCAGGTAAAGCACCGGCCACCCCCTTTCTCGCGCTCCGCAAAAAAAGGTCGCCGACAGGCTTCCTGCCGGCGACCGGCCCTCTCAGCACCTGTGCGTCAGGGGCCTGAGCCCCTCCCGGCCCTCCGCCCAGGAGGCCTGCATACCAAAAGGGCGGCCCCGCCCGGGTGCCACCTGGCACCCACGGGTCCGCCTCAAGTTCGGCGCTTTTCGCTCCGCACCTTCTGCATCGTGTTCCCAGCCTTTCCGGATCTCGAAACGATTTTACCCCCAGAAGGGTCCGGTGTCAAGTGCACATCGTCACGTTCCGGGTATGGGGCCAAGGCCCTGCAAGAACCCCTCGGCAAGCGCTTCCACCTCCGGTGCACCGGGCTGGCGCAGCGCGTCCGCAGCAAGGCGCTGGACTTCCGGGATGCTCAGGCACCGGAGGAGCGCCTTGATCCCCGGGACGCGCTCCGGAGAGAGACAGAAGCCGTCGGCTCCCAGCCCGAGAAGCAAAGCAGCGACCGCGGGGATGCCGGCGCTTTCCCCGCAGGCTTCCAGACGCTTCCCCGCGCGGTGCACCACCGCGATCGCCTCGGAAGCAAGGCGCAGCACCGTGGGATGCAGTGGCCGAAAGAGATGGGCCACACGCAGGTTGTGGCGGTCGCAGGCCAGCAGGTATTCCGTCAACCGGTCCATGTCCAGCAGGAAAGTGTCAACCTCTCCTGCCAGCGCAGCGACGTTCAGGACGGCCAGCGGCGTCTGGAGCAAGAGCCCTGTGTGCACATCCTCGGCGTACGCACATCCGGACTTTTGCAAGTCCTGGCGGGCCCGCTTGAGCCACTCCAGTGCCGCGCGCAGTTCCGCCAGCGTTTCGACCATCGGAAAGACCACCAGGAGGGGGCGGCCTGCCGCAGCTCGAAGGAGGGCGCGGAGCTGCTCTCGGAACGCGGAGAGGTATGCCAGGGACAGGCGAATGCCCCGCAGCCCGAGCAACGGGTTGCGCATTTCCGGCTCCGCAGGGAAAGGAAGCATCTCCTCTAGCCCTGTGGAAAGGGTGCAGAGGCCCACCCGACCCGGGGGCAGTTGCTCCAGGAGGCCGCGATACGCTTCGATCTGCTCTTCCTCCGTGGGGGGCGTGCTCCGCCCACGGAAGAGGAAATCGGTCCGCGCCAGGCCCACACCCTCCGCCCCCCGCGAGAAAGCGGCCAGCCATTCGTCCGGCCGCTCCAGGTCCGCCCGCACGTCCACCCGCCACCCGTCGGCCGTCTGTGCCGGGAGACTTGCGTCGAACGAGGGCTGCGCGGCGCGCAGCAGCTCCAGCCGTCTGCGGTACTGGGCCAGGGCCTCCTCGTCCGGCTCGATCTCCACGGTGCCCGTGCTCCCGTCGACGACCAGCGTCGCCCCGTTCGGGAGCTGCCGGAGGGCGCTCTCCCCCAGGCCGATGACCGCAGGAATACCCAGCCGGCGGGCCACAGCGGTGACCGGGCTTGTGCGGCTGCCGTGGGCCAGGCACAGCCCCAGCGGGGGCTGCGCGGCCAACTGCAGCGCTTCGGCCGGCCCGATCATCGCGGCCACAAGGATCGTCCCCCGGGCACCGGAAAACGGCGCAGGCGGCGGCAATTCCAAGAGCGCCGCCAGCACGCGCTGACCGACCTCCTGCAGGTCGGCAACCCTCGCCTCCAGGTCCTCATCCTGGATCGGAGCAAAGATCGACAGGTAGCTGCGGACCGCTTCCTGCCAAGCCGTCTCGGCCAGCAGACCGGAACGGATCAGGGCCCGCGTGCGCTCGACTAGCCCCGGATCGCCCAGAAGCAGGCTCTGCGCTTCCAACAATCGATCCGCTTCCCGACGCAGCACCGCGTGCGCCGCGGCGTGCAGCGCCTCGACCTCCTGTCGGGCCCGTTCGAGAGCGCTTTCCAGACGCTCCAGTTCCTGCGCTGGGGAACCCGGCTTCCGAGGGGGAACGGCGACCTCGGCCGGCCGATAGTTCCGCGCCGGCCCGATCGCGATCCCGCGACTGACCCCGATGCCGTGCAACACGGTCATCGCGCCGATCCTCCCTCCCGCTCGTCGGTCGGCCTGCGCGCCGTAACCAGGAGCATCGAACGGACAAACGGCACCATTTGGGCGATCGTCCACATGCCCACCTTGGGCAGGGAGCGCAGAAGGCGCGCGCTCGACAGCCCCACGCTCTCCCTGGCGGCCACGTACCGCACGCTCGGGCGGACAAAACCTGCCTCCCGCAGCAGCCAGCGCACCTCCTCGGCCGTGTAGAGCCGGTAGTGCACCGTGTACCGATCCTCTCCCCGCAGGAGCATGCGGCGGCGGAACTCCGTCCGCGTGTCCAGGCTCATCCAGGCGAGCAACCTCGCGGCAAGGAGCAGGCGGGTGCGCAGCGAGCGAGCATTCGGGGTGCTCAGTACAAGGAGCCCACCCGGCACCAGGACGCGGCGGATCTCCTCGAGCGCGGGAAGGGGGGAACCAGGCAGATGCTCCATCACTTCGGCAAAGACGACCGCGTCGAAAAGGCCGTCTCCGTAGGGCAGTGGGTCGAATTCCAGGTTGCAGCGCCGCACCTCGACGCCCAGTGCCCGCCATAGTTCCGCCCGGTGCTCCGGGTGCAGGTCGATCCCGTCGACCCGGAAGCCGGCGCGCACCATGAGCTCCGTGAAGTGGCCGGGGTTGCAGCCAATCTCCAGGATCCGGCTCCCGGCGGGCACAGCGAGCGCTTCCAGCAGCGCGACGTAGCGGGAGCGGTGCAGGGAAAAGTATTCCGGCTTGCGCTCCGCCGGCAGGCCACGCCCGTACTCCTCCACCAGCGCACGGACATCCACCTTCAGCCTCCAGGCTTCGTGCCGGCCGCGATCAGTCCGTTACCCACGAGCGGCGGCCAGGGCAGGCCCAACGGCCATCGCACCGGAAACCAGAGGATGGGCTTGGCACCCGCGCGGAGACGGACCTTGCGGAATCCTGCCCGAAGCAGGATCCGCCGCAGCCCACAGGGGTTGTACAGGCAAACGTGGGTGGGGTCTGCCCGGCCGGACCAGCGCGGCCCCTGAAAGAACCTCCGCAGGTCCCAAAGGTTCACCGTGCTCACCAGGAGGTGCCCGCCAGGACGCAGGATGCGATAACACTCGCGCAAGAGAAAGAGCCCATCGGGGAGGTGCTCGATCACATCGCCCAGCACGACCAGATCGAAACTCTCCGGGGCAAAGGGGATCCCAGCCTGGAGATCCGCCTGCACGAGCCGCGCATCGGGAACCTGCCGGGAGGCCCGCTGCAGGGCCAGTGCAGAACGGTCCACGCCGGTCACACGATGCCCCCGCGCCACGAAGAAGCGCAGCCCCGGGCCGGCTCCACACCCGGCGTCCAAGACGTCCGCGGGCCGTTCCAGGCGCAGCCGGGCGAGCCGCACGAGCCGCCCGTACTCCCAGGCGATCTTGCGCTCCGATTTGAGTTCCTGGGAGGCAAAGTAAGCCGCCTCATCCATGGTGGCTTCCCGATCCCTTTCCGGCAAGGGCGATCGCTTCTTCATAGGCCGCGAGAACCTGTCGGATGAGCTGCCCCCCGTCGTACCGTTCGCGCAGGGCCCGTTCGCCACCCGCGACCAGGCGAGCCCGCAGTTCCGGGTCCCCCAACAGCCGTAGCAGGGCCGCGCCGAGACTTTCCGGGTTGCGATGCGGCACGAGCAGGCCGTTCTCACCGTCCCGGACGATCTCGTGGATGACGGGCACATCGCTTGCCACGATCGGTGCCCGACAGGCCATCGCTTCCAACAGAGGCAGCCCGAACCCTTCGTAGCGCGAGGGGAGGACGTAGACATCGCAGGCACGCAGGAGGGCGATCTTCTCTTGCTCCGAAACCTGGCCCAGGAAATGCAGTGCGCGCGCCACGCCGAGCGCCTCCGCGCGTTGCGCGAGGGCCGGCCAGCCGGCAGGGTTGTGGCTCACGATCACCAACGAGGCCTCG
>JBMFPK010000093.1:0-8802 GCA_049969155.1 Chloroflexia bacterium
TGGCGATGGCGGAGCCGGCTCACCGTGGCCGGAAGGCGTTGTGCTGCGGCGGCGGGGGGGGCAAGATGTGGATGGAGGAAGAGTCGGACAAGCGGGTCAACCAGGTACGGCTGCGGGACATCGAAACGACCGGCGCGGCCGCGATCGCGGTGGCCTGCCCGTATTGCCTCAGCATGCTGGACGACGCGGTCAAGGTGAAAGGGCTGGAAGAGCAGGTAGGGGTCTACGACATCGCCGAGGTCCTCGCAACTTCGCTCTAGCCGGTATCGTGTCGGCCGATAGACCTGGCGGGGTTCCGCTCTCTGAGCGGAACCCCGCTGACTTGACAAAGGGCGCAGGGTGTAGTATGTTTACAGTAGCAAAGGCCCTGCAAGGAGCCTGTGGATGTTATCTGCATCACCTTCGAAACGCGGCTCCGAGGGGATTCGGCCAATTATCCGCCTTTCCGCCCGGGCCCGTCTCCAGGAGGCCGTCTGGGAAGCCCGGACCTCGCTGGAACAAGTCAGCGGCCTGCCAACACCGGTCCGTCCCCGCCGTTGGCTCATCTGGCTATCCGCAGTTGCCGAACAGCTGGCACAGCGCCTCTGCCTGCAACAGCTTCGCCGCCGGGCGGCCTTTCCCGCGCGATGGCTCCGTTCCGCTCATCGTTTCGCAGGGCACCTCTGTCTCCTGGGCCTTCTGGGGGCATTGCTGCTGGGGGGAGGGTTCCAGGGAGCTTTCGCTCAGCCGGTCGAGAACAACCAGGGTGGGATCGCTCTAGCCTGGCAAAGGATCGTGGGGGAAGGTCAGGACCTGACCGCCGCTTATGCGAGCATCCCGGCGGTCCCGGTGCTCATCCAGCGCGTCCGGCCGGCCGCTGAGGCGATCACGATCGACGAGCAGGTCGTCGCCTCGGCGCGTAAGGAGGTGATCGTCTACACCGTGCAATCTGGCGACAGCCTGAGCGCAATCGCGGAACGCTTCGGGCTGAGCGTGGAGACGCTCTACTGGTTCAACGAGCTGAAGAGCGCGGACCTGCTTTCCGTGGGGCAGGAGCTAAAGATCCCCCCGGTGGACGGTCTGATCCACGAAGTGAAGGAAGGGGAGACCCTGGACAGCATCGCCGAGAAGTACGGGGTGCGCAAAGGGAACATGATCGCCTATGCGGCCAACAACCTCCGGGAGCCGTACACCCTGCAAGTCGGCCAGAAGATTTTCGTCCCGGGGGCTTCCAAGCCGATCCCGCGGCCGACGGTAACCGCCAAGGGCCGCCCCTCCTACATACGCCTGACGGCGCCCCCCTATGCGGCCCTGCCCGGCGGCGAGCGCTTCTCCTGGCCCGTGATCGGGCGGATCACGGAGCGCTTCGGCTGGACTGGCTCGCGGTGGCACACCGGGCTGGACATCGCGACCTCTTGGGGAACGCCCATTTACTCAGCGGCAGCAGGCACCGTCACCTACGCCGGCTGGCGGGGAACGCTCGGCTACATGGTCGAGATCGACCATGGCGAAGGGTGGATCACCCGCTACGGCCACATGGCCCAGCAGCCGGACGTCAGCGTCGGCCAGTGGGTGGAACGGGGCCAGCTGATCGGCTACATCGGCTGCACCGGCAAGTGTACCGGCCCCCATCTGCACTTTGAGGTGCTCTATCAGGGGGCGTACACCGATCCGCTCGATTACCTCCAGTAGCATCGTCCCTGCGTTCAGCGCTCGGCTTGCAGCGTTCCTTATTCGATGGAGGAGGATTCCTATGCCTGTCCAGATTGCGGATGGAGTCTACTGGGCTGGAGCCGTGGACTGGGAAGTGCGCCACTTTCACGGCTACACCTACCACACTCACCGGGGCACGACGTACAACGCCTATCTCGTTGTGGACGAAAAGATCGCGCTGGTCGACACCGTGCTCCCGGGCTTTGAGGAGGAGATGTTCCGACGCATCGGGGAGGTGGTCGACCCGTCCCGCATCGACTACCTGGTGGCCAACCACGGCGAACTGGACCACTCCGGAGCGATTCCGGCGGTCCTCGCACGGGCGCCCAACGCCGTCCTGGTGCACAGCAAGCGGGCCGTCGACTCGCTGGGTAAGTATTTCCCCAACGGTTGGTCGCATCGGGTCGTCGGGACCGGGGATGCGATCCCGCTTGGGCGCAAGACGCTGACCTTTCTCGAGGCGCCGATGCTGCACTGGCCCGATTCCATGTTCACCTACATCCCCGAACTGCGACTGCTGCTTCCGAACGACGCTTTTGGACAGCACCTGGCCTCGGAGCATCGCTTTGCGGACGAGGTCGATCCCGCTGTACTGTGGGAAGAAGCGCGCAACTACTTTGCCAACATCCTCACCCCCTTCAGTGCGCTCATCGTGCGCAAGATCGAGGAGATCCAGCGCCTGGGGCTAGCGATCGACACGATCGCGCCCAGCCACGGGCTCATCTGGCGCAAAGAGCCCGGGCAGATCGTGGAGCAGTATCTGCGCTGGGCCCGTGGGGAGGCGCAGCCGCGGGCGGTCGTGGTCTATGAGACGATGTGGGGCAGCACAGCCCGGATGGCTCACGCGATCGCCGAAGGGATCCACGAAAGCGGTGTAGAGGTCGAGCTGTTTGCCGTGCCGCAGACGGACCACACCACCGTCGTGGGCCATCTGCTCGAAGCCAAGGGGATCGCGGTCGGTTCGGCCACCCACAACCGCCGTCCGCTTCTGAACATTGTGGCGCTGCTGGAGGACCTGATCGGCCTGAAGCCGGTGAACAAGATCGGTGTGGCGTTCGGCTCACATGGATGGGGGGGAGGGGCGGTTCCCCTGATGGAGAAAGCGCTTCAGGAAGCGGGGATCCAGGTCGTGCAGGAGGGCCTGGCGCTGGCGTGGCGTCCTTCGGCGGAGGAACGGGCGCGGGCGGTGGCGTTCGGGCGTGCTTTCGGGGAACGTATCCGGGAAGCGGTGGGTCAATCGGAGCCGGTGTAGAGCCGGTGGGAACGGATGTACTCCTCGACGGCGTCCGGGACCAGATAGCGGATCGGCCGGCCTTGGCGCACGCGGCGCCGGATCTCGCTTGCGGAGATCTCCAGACGAGGACCCTCCAGGAAGATCGTACGCTGGCGCAGCCCGGGGAACTGGAGGAAGAGCTCCCGTACGTCTTGGTCATACCCCGGGCGAGGAAAGACCACGAAGCGGCAAAGGGTGATGAGCCGTTCGGGATCCTTCCAGCGGGGCAGCTCCGCAAAGGCATCGCTTCCGGCGATGAAGTAGAACTCGGTCCCGCGGGGGTACTGTTCGCGGAGTCGCGAAAGGGTATCGACCGTATAGGAAGGGCCGGGGCGCTCGAACTCGATACGGCTCAACCGGAAGCCGGGGTTTCCCAGGATGGCCCGTTCGAGCATCGCAGCACGGTGCTCGGGAGGAGTGATCCGCTCCTCCTGACGCAGCGGTTGGATGCGAGCCGGCACGAACAGCACGACATCCAGCGGGATGCATGCGCGCGCTTCTTCCGCAATGGCCAGGTGTCCGTAGTGGACGGGGTCGAAGGTGCCCCCCAAAACGCCGACCTGCAGGCCCATAACCCCCAAGACCTCCGCAGGAAAAGCTCACGTGCGGAAGGCAATATAGCATCGCGGCAGGCGCACGTCAAGAAGGGAAATCGGGCCCGTCCTCCCGGAACGGGCCCGATCTGCGATACGTCGTTTGGGGAAGCGGCGCGGCTAACGCGCCTCGGCCAGGAGCCGCCGCTTGCGCTGGCCGATGCGCCACAGTCCGAGGGAGAGCACGCCCAGGAAAGCCACCAGATACAGCGCGATCCGCCAGATAGGTGTCCCGTCGACCCAGGCGCCGTAGAGCAAACCGGCGAGCGTGCTGAAGAGGGCTACCCAGCCCACATAGACCCAGGCTTTCAGCCGGCCAATGATCTTGGAAACGACGAGGATGCTCTGCAGGCTCAGCTCCGGGTCCGCCATCAGGTAGGCGAGCAGTGGACCGCGGTGCATCCCGAGGCTCAGGAACATGTTCGCGATGGGGACCTCCACGAGCGTGGGAAAGTACATGAACACCCCGAAGACGACCCCGGCCAGGTTGCCGAAGAGGGTGTTCTTTCCGGCCAGGTATTCGATCCACTCGGGCCGGATCAGGCCACGGATGACGCCCACGACAAAGACGCCCACGAGGAGCAGCGGGAAGATCTGCTTCACAAAGCGCCAGGATTCCCAGAGCCACTCCTCGATCTCCTCTCCGCTCAGGAAGCGCAGGCCCACGACCGCAAGCGCTGAGGTGAAGAGCACCACGCCGAAGAAACGTCCCGTCAGGGCGATCTGGACGCCCCCAGGCTGTACGCCGATGCCGAGCGCGGCGAAGAGCAGGGTGAACACGACCAGCCCCATCGTGACCCCGGTCCAGCGATTACGCCCCAGGTAGACCTGGTTGAGCCCCCGCCACGCCGCGAGCCCGATCAGCACGAGCAGTCCGATCAGGATCGCGCCCTGGACGCTGACCCCTTCCTCCCCCTTGCTGGGATCGTACGGCACGAGCCGGTTGAGCGACTCCTGGAAGCGGTCCATCCCGGCGATGGGCAGCTCGAATACCAGGTAGCGATTCGTGAGCAGGCCGATCTTGAAGGTGCCGGAAAGGAGCAGAGTGACCAGGAGAAGCAAGAAAACGATCCGCACGCGCGGGACCTTGGCGCCCTGTCCACGGAAACCGTTGTTCTCGTCCGCCTCGAGCTGTTCCGAACGCCAGAAGATCAGCGCCATGATCATGCCGATGCCCACGCCGAACGCCAGCGAAAGGAGCAGGCGGGCCACGGCCAGGTCGAGGCCGATGATCACGCCCGTGTAGGCCAGAGCGAGGACGTTGGACGCGGGGGCGAAGAAGAGGAAGGTGATCGCAGGTCCCAAGCCGGCGCCCTTCTTGCGGATGCCTGCAAACAGCGGCACGATGGTGCAGGAGCAAACGGCGAGCACCGAACCGGCCAGCGCAGCCGCCGGATACGAGATATACTTGGGGGCGTCCTTACCCAGGAAGCGGGTGATCGCCTCTCGGGGGATCAACGCGGCCAGCCCTCCGGCGATGAAGAAGGCCGGCACCAGGCAGAGCAGGACGTGGGCGGCCAGATAAGCGGCCAGGTTCCCCAGCCCGCCCTGCAGCAGCCGAACGATCGTGGCGACAATCGGCATAAGCCCTCCTTCTAGCCCTGTTTATATCAAAATCGGTTACTATTCTACGCGCGCAGCGGCATGGTGTCAAGTAGCTTGCATCACAAAGCCGAAAGAAAAGCGCATCGCGGCTCCCTGCGCACTGGACGCGGGGATGGGAACCCGTGGGCGACGGAAGCCGCGGCGGGGATCGGCTTCAGACGAGCCGAACTTGGCTGTTGTCGGCAAGCAGGAACTTGTGCACCTTGGGATGGCTGTCGGCACGCAGGAGGGTGATATTCCGGCCGAAGATGCTGTCGTCGATCCGGCCCTCGATGTTGCAGATCGTGCACCCGTCCATGATGATGCTGTGCTCGATCTCGCTGCGCTCGATCCGCACATCGCGCCCGATCGAAGTAAACGGCCCGATGAACGAGTCGGAGATCTGGCTGTTCGTTCCGATGATCGCCGGGCCGCGCACGGTGCTGTTCACGATCTGCACCCCATCCTCCAGGATCACATCCCCCACGATCTCCGAACGGGAATCCACCGAAGCGTGTTCTCCGATGCGCGTCTCGATTTCGCGCAGGATGAGCCGGTTCGCGCGCAACATGTCCGCGGCGTTCCCAGCGTCCACCCACCATCCCTGGACGAAATAGGGCAGCACCCGGGCACCCCGTTCGATCAATCCCTGGATAGCATCCGTGATCTCGTACTCGCCGCGCCGCGAGGGCTTGAGCTGGTCGATGACCTCGAAGATGACCGGCTCGAACAGGTAAACGCCGGCCAGTGCCCACCGACTGCGCGGGACCTCGGGCTTTTCCACCACGCGGACGACCCGATCGCCGTCCAGTTCCGCAACGCCGTAGGCACGCGGGTCGGCGACTTCGCACAGGAAGGTCATCGCCTGGGGCCGATGGACCTGGAACAGCTTGACCGCTTCCTTCAGTCCGTGCTGGAACAGGTTATCCCCCAGGTACATCAGGAACGGCTCGTCCTGGACGAAGGGCTGGGCCACCTTGGCCGCGTGGGCAAGGCCACGGGGTTCCTCCTGCAGGATGTAGGTGAGGTGGACGCCCCATTTCTCCCCGTCCCCCAGTTCGCGCACAAAGTCGCTCCGGTTCTCGCCGACGACGATCCCGATCTCCGTGATGCCAGCTGCGGCGATCGCTTCCAGGCCGTAGAGCATCACGGGCTTGTTGGCGATCGGGATGAGGTGTTTGGCGTTGCTGAAGGTCAGCGGCCGCAACCGGGTTCCCCGTCCAGCACAGAGGATGATGGCTTTCATCGCTTTCTCCTTTCACGCCCACGGCTATGCGTTCTTCTGCTCCGCGCGCAGGGATTCCAGATGGAGCCGCTGCGCCCGGGCTCGGGCACGCGGGAAAAGGCCGCTCAGCCGCTCCAGCCACGTCGTCTGATGGAGGATATCCGGGAAGCGTCTCTGGACGTACGGCAGCACACGCTGGGCCAGTTGCAGGTCGACGGCTTCGCGCAGGTTCCCTTCGGGCGAAGGGTCGAGCAGCCCCTGTCCGTTCCCCGAGAAGCTGTTTGCCGCGTACACGAAGAGGTCGGCCCGAAGCCTGTCCCCTTCTTCCCTGAAAAACAGCGGCTCGGCGAGATGGAGCATCTCCTGAAGCCTCGGAACCAGCCCCAGGCGAGCCAGCCGCTCGCACGCCACTGCCGGCTCGCGGATCATCGTGCGCAACACGAACCGCTGCCATCCCACAGGAGGACAGCAGGGAGGCCGGGTGTCGGCGGCCGGATCTGGGGAAACCGGGACTTCGACGATGCCGATGCGAGAGAAGGCATCCGGATCCAGATCCCAGAGCCCCTCGAAAGAGGGCACGAGGGCGCTCAAGAAGAGGTTGGACGGCCAAGGAGGACGGTCGTCGCCTGCAGAGAAGGTCTCCCACGCCTGCAGATAGCTCAGGAGCTGTGGGACGGTCAGGTCCTCCAGGCAGACCCAAAACGCTCGCCCTTCGCTTCCGGGCGTCCTGGCTTCCACCAGTACGTCCAACAACCCCAGCCAGTAGTAACGGTCCTGGATGGTGTCGGCGGTCCGCTCTCCGCCTCGGACGTCGCTCGGGAGCTGAGCGGAGAGCCCGCGAGCCTGTCCCTGGCAGCAGCCCACGATCGCCCGGGAAAGGAGCTCAAAGTAGCGGCGTCCTGCCTTCCGTTCGGGCCCACCGAGCACGACGAGCGGCCAGCTCTTGGCGGAGATGTAGTAATGGATCAGCGTCTCCCGGATGATGCTCGCAGGAGCAGAAAGGCCCAGCTCGCGGAGCAGCTCCTGTTCCGTTTCATCTTCTCTACTGGTCCGGTGCAACCAAGGAAGGGGCGCAAAGGCCCCGTTCTGCAGGTCCGCAGCCAATTGTTCCTCCGGCTACCCCGTGGCACTGGCCCTCAGCGGTGCCCCAGGGCATCCCGATAGCGCAAGATCTCGTAGAGCGCGACCGACCCTGCCACTGCCGCGTTCAAGGAGCTCACCTGTCCGCGCATCGGAAGCCGTGCGAGGATGTCGCATCGTTCCCGGATGAGCCGACGCAGGCCGAAACCCTCGCTCCCCACGACCAGGGCCAGGGGGCGGTCCCAGTCGATCTGCGTATAGAGCGTCGCCTGTGCATCCGATTCCAGGCCGACCACCCACAGGCCGGCCTTCTGGAGCGCTGCCAGGGCGCGGGCCAGGTTGGTCACACGTGCGATTGCCAGGTGCTCGCAGGCCCCAGCCGAAGCCCTGACGACGGCCGGCGTGACCCCGGCCGCTTCGTGCTCCGGCAGCACGACGCCCTGCGCGCCCACCGCTTCGGCCGTGCGCAGGAGCGTTCCCAGGTTCTGGGGGTCCTGCACCCGGTCCAGCAGGAGCACCAGCGCATCCCTCCCTGCCTCCTGTGCTGCGGCGAGGATCTCCTCGAGCTCCGCATACGGATAGGGCCCTGCCTCCAGGACGACCCCCTGGTGCTCCCGCGAACGTGCCACCTGAGCCATCGTCCCGCGGGGCCGGTATTCCACCGGGCAACCCCGCGCGGAGGCCAGCCGCTCCAGTTCCTCCACTCCCTCATCTCGCCGCATCCCCTCCGCAAGGAGCAGGCGGAAAAACCTGCGCCGGCCGGCGCGCAGCGCTTCGCGCACCGCGTTGCGGCCGTAGAGCGACTGGACTAGCGCACCAGTCGCCATCGCGTCCCCTCGGGTCCATCCTCCAGGGCGATGCCGATCTGCGCCAGGCGGTTGCGGATGACATCGGCGCGCCCCCAATCCTTCTGAGCGCGGAAGGAAGCGCGCAGGTCGATCAGGATGCGCAGCAGGTCTTCGGCGAGACCGGCCGCCCCTCCTGTCCCCAGATCGTCCGGTATCAGGCCCAGGATCCCCTCGCCGAGTTCGCGGTAGAGCTCGTCATAGGCCAGCAGCATACCGCGCGAAGCCGCGCCGGCCTCGATGCGCGCGTTGCTCTCGCGCGTCATGTCGAAGAGCACCGACAGCGCGACGGGAGTGTTAAAGTCGTCATCCATCGCTTCGAGAAACCGGGCCCGATACCCGGCCAGCCGTTGTTCTACCTCCGGCTCCGGGGCTCCCTCCTCGGCCCCGGGGAGCCGCTCCCGTACCCTTCGCACGGCGTCGTGGAGCCGTGCCAGGCCGCGCTCCGCGGCCTGAAGGGCCGCATCGCTGAAATCGAGCGGGCTTCGGTAGTGGCTGCTCAGCACGTAG
>JBMFPK010000094.1:0-8769 GCA_049969155.1 Chloroflexia bacterium
GCTTCTCGGCCGGCCCTCCCGAGCGGGCCATATCGAGGAACGGACGAAGCAGGTCGATCGGCAGAGGGAAGAGGATGGTCGAGTTCTTCTCCACCGCGATCTCGGTCAGGGTCTGCAGGTAGCGCAGCTGGATCGCCGCCGGAATGGCCCCGATCACCTTCGCCGCCTCGGTCAGCTGCTGCGCCGCCTGGTACTCGCCTTCCGCGTGGATGATCTTGGCCCGCTTCTCGCGCTCGGCCTCGGCCTGTCGTGCCATCGCCCGTTGCATCCCCGCCGGCAGCTCCACGTCCTTGATCGCCACAATGGTCACCTTGACGCCCCAGTGCTCCGTCGCCTCATCGATGATCGACTGCAACCGGGCGTTGATCACGTCGCGATGGGCAAGCAGCTGGTCCAGCTCGGATTGCCCCACGACGTCCCGCAGCGTCGTCTGCGCGATCTGCAGGCAGGCCGCCACATAGTTCGCTACGTTGATCACCGCTTTCTGAGCGTCGATCACCTTGAAATAGAGCACCGCGTTCACCTTGATCGTCACGTTGTCCCGCGTGATGATCTCCTGAGACGGCACGTCCAGGGTGAGGATCCGCATGTCCACCCGGCGTTCCACCCGTTCGATGAAAGGGATGAGCCATACCCACCCAGGACCCCGGACACCGGAGAAGCGCCCCAGTCGGAACACCACCAGCCGCTCATACTCGCGGCAGATGCGCACCGAAACGCGCAACAGCCACAGCGCAACCAGGACAACGACGCCCAGCACCAGATAGCCGCTTGCTTCCATGGGGAGTACCTCCTCGGAGCTCCAAAAGAAGCGTGGGGCCCATCCCCACGCCGTAGCCTCGCTGCCTAGTCCTGTTGCTCCCGGGCCTTGACGTGCAGCAGCAGTCCCTCGATCCTCACGACCTCCACCGGACGGCCGGCCTCGATCCGACCGCTGACGGAACGCGCGCGCCAGAGAGCCCCATCTACGAACACCAGCCCTTCGGGGTCGAGGTCCTGCCTCGCTTCGCCGACCATGCCGATCAGCGCTTCAGGACCGGAGACGACCGGCCTCCGATGCCCCCGCACGGCCGCCTGTACAATGAGCACCACAACCGCCAAGATGATACCGGCCACCAGAGCGATCGCCCACAGCTCCACCCGCAACTGCGGCTCGGGCGATTGGAAAAGCAAGAGGGAACCCGCCACGAACGCCACCATGCCACCGATCGTGAGCACACCGTGTGTGCTGGCAAAGATGTCGAACGCAAAGAAGATGAACGCCAGGAGCATAAGGAACACCGCCGCCCAGTTGACCGGCAGCGTACCCAGTGCGTAGAGCCCGAGCAGCACGCAGACACCTCCGAGTACTCCAGGAAGCGACACCCCAGGTTGTGAGAATTCGACCCACAGCCCCAAGAGGCCGATGCTCAGAAGCAGGTAGGCTACGGTCGGATTCGTGATCGCCAGCAGCAACCGCTCGAGCGCACCCATGGGCAGGAACCGCACGGGCGCCCGAGCGGTCTCCAGGAGCACCACGCGGCCGGAGGCGAGCCGTACCGACCTTCCGTCCAGCTGAGATAGCAGGTCGCTGAGGTCCTCTGCCACGATCTCGACAATGTGCTGATCCAGGGCCTCGCGCGCGGTCGCCGACGCAGCTTCCCGCACGGCGTGCTCTGCCCACTCCAGGTTCCGCCCCCGTTCCTGGGCGAGCGAACGGAGTGCTGCCAGAGCGTCCTCTTCGATCTTCCGCTGCATCTCGTTGGGCAGTTCGACCGGTTGCCCTTCCTCGCCAAAGGCGACCGGAGTCGCCGCCCCGATCCGCGTATCCGGAGCCATCGCCGCCACGTGGGCCGCATAGGTGATGTACACCCCCGCCGATGCTGCGCGCGCCCCGCGCGGAGCCACATACACGACCACGGGGACCCGGGCATTCGCGATAGCGCGCACCATCGCCTCCGTGGAATCCATCAGTCCGCCCGGGGTGTCGAGTTGAACGATCAGCGCCTGCGCGCCTTCGGCCTCCGCGGTCGCGATGCCTCGTGCCAGGTAGGACGCCGTAACCGGATTGATCACCCCGTCCAGCGTGAGGACAAGAACCTCCCTCCCCTGCGCCAGCACCGGGACAAATGCGAGCAAGACCAGCCATAAGCCCAGGCCGGCCGCAAAGCCCAAATGCCTCAAGTGCCGAAACGGTTTCACCTTTCCCTCCGCCTGCCGAAACCATTCTATCACACCGCGCCTGCGGGAGCAACCATCGCCCAACCGTACGAGGCAGCTGTCGGCCTATGGGCGCCGCAGCACCAGGGGCAGGAAGATCCGCCCACCTGCGCCGCGCACCCGGACGATGGCTGACTTCACGTTCTCCCCGCAGGACCCGATTGCCCGCAAGGTGACGGTGTAGGCGCCGTCGGCCGCGTAGGTGTGGATCGGGTTGACCTCGCTCGAGGTTGTCCCATCGCCGAAATCCCACAGATACCCCGTCGCCGCGGTGGAGGTGTTGGTGAACGTCACCGTGCGCATGTCCACCGTGTAGGTGAAACGGGCTACCGGAGGAGGCAGCACCCCAAAGGTATCGAAGGCGGTGTCACAGCCTACCCCGTTGCACAGTGTGAAGGCGACCGGATATTCCCCGGCCGCGCCATACAGGTGCCGGGGATTGCGCAGCGTGGAGGTGATCCCATCGCCAAAATCCCACAGCAACTGGCTGGCGGGGGGAATCCCCGGGAAGCTCGTGTCCGTGAACACCCCTTCATCCCCCAGACATACCGGACTGTTCGACACGAACGCCGCCGCAGGTGCCATCGGTTCCCCGACAACCGTCATAGTGACTGGAACCTGAATCTTCGGGCTGCCGTTTACCACGAGCGAGGCATAGTAATCGCCCGTGCGCGTCACGCCGGCCGTGGCCGTCGCACTGAACCACAGCGTCAGCTCCAGAGTACTGTTTCCAGGAACCTCGCCCGACTCCGGCGTCTCCCCGAGCCAGGGCACGTTCGAGGCCACGCAGCCGGCCGACCCCGAATACACCGTGCAGACGGCCAGTCCGTCCGGAAGGGAACCCGGCGTATCACAGGCGTAGGTCAGGCCGTGGTCCGCCGCTACGTTGTTTCCCTCGATGCCGGTCGTGGAACCGGCTCCCTCCTCCGAACCTCCGTCCAGCACTTGCACGAGCACGCTGCCGTTTTCAAAGAGCACCACCTCAAAGGTACCCGCGATGTTCGTCGGCGTACAACAGTGCGCCCAGTTGTCGTACTCCACGACGAGACACTTGCCGCTGCCGACGGGGCACGACGCAAATGTGCGATAGTATACGCCCCCGCTGGCATAGTTCGGGTACAGATCGTCCCACATCAGTGCAACCAGGTTGTTCGGCGAGTTGCCGTTGGGCAGCGGACAATCGTTGGTATAATCACTGCTCCCGAAGTCGAAGGTCAGGAATCCGTTGCTGCTCACATAGAAGCTGTTCCGGTTTACACCGTAGAAGGGGAAAGGAAACCCGATGGGGAAGGGGCCGGCGTACGAGTCATCGGTCAGGCCGGGCACCGGCGTTCCGTTCCCCCGGAGTTCGATCCACTTCAGCTCGACCTCCTCCCCGGTGTAGCCGAATCCGTCCGGCCCCGGCCACACCCCCTCCACCCCCGGCACGAAGCCCCTGCCGACCTCGTAGGTCTCGAAGGGGTATGGTGCCGCCCGGCGGTTGATCAGCGCGACCGTCTGGCTCACCGTGACCGACAGCGGTATGGCGATCTCCACGGGCTTGGGCACGAAGGAAACCTCGGCCGCCAGATCAAAGTCGTGGCGCACGCTCTGCCCGGAGACGAACTGTAACGTCACGGATTGGGGAAAGTAGTTCGGCAGAGTGGCCGTAAGGGTGTGCAGTCCTTCATCCAGGTAGATCTCGTAGTAGCCGGTCGAGGAATCGCTCCGCACGGAGGTACCATCGTCTGCAAGCACGACCGCTTCCAGGGGAAACCCGTTGTCCCAGTCCTCGACGTACCCCCACAACTGGCCTCGCAGGCGAAGCGCCCAGTCCACCGTCGTGGCCGTGTGGCTCAGCACCTGCACTCCCGTGACCACGGCGGTCTGGTACGCCGGATGTCGCACCGTCAAGGTGTACGTTCCTGGCAGGAGCGTACGCGTGTAGTAGCCCGTCTCATCCGTCGTCGTCCGGAAGGTGCGTCCCGCGGCGTCCTGTGCCGCCACTTGCGCTGCCGGCACGGGCAATCCGGTGCTCTCATCGGTCACGTGTCCCTGCACCGCTCCCAGGCCGCTCGGGAGCAGGCACCCGGTCGCGTGGGCAAACGTGGCCAGCGCCGCCTTCACGAATTCCGTAAAGTAGGCCAGATCCGTGTGCGCAGGTGTGTCCCCCGAGGAGTGGTAGTAGGGGTTAAAGTCGTCGTTGTCTTCGATCCCCAGGATCGCGGAATACCCCTGCTGCCAGAAAGACGAGTTGTCGCTTCCGCTCCCTCCAGAGGTCAGGATCTGGGGAATCAGGTTGAGGTCGTAGGCCTCCACGACATCGCTGAAAAGCTGCGCGAGCGCGACCGAAGGAGGGATCGTCGTGCGCGCATAGAGGTCGATGCCCGGGCTGCTTGCAGGGGTATTCCAGGCGATCATATCGAGGTTGAGCACGTTCACGATGTTCTCGTTGATGCTCCGGGCACGCTGCGCGTAGGCATAACTGCCCAGAAGCCCTTGCTCCTCACCGGTCCACAATGCGAAGCGAAGCGTGCACCCCCACCGGTACTGCGTCAGGATGTCTGCAGCCAGCAACACAGCGGTGGAGCCACTCCCGTTGTCGTCGGCTCCGGGCGTGTTTTGCACATCGTCCACATGCGCGCAGATGACAAAAATCTCGTCTGGGTTGACCAATCCAGGCAACTCCCCGATCACGTTCGGGTATGTGGGGCCGCCCCACTGGTGATATTCGACATCGAGCCCCAGGCTTTCGAAGTGCTGTCCGACCCACCGCGTCGTCTTCTGGATCGGAGTCCCGCTATACGTGTACCGAGTGGGGATGGTGTACCACTCGCCGTCTACCCAAACCGGCAGTTCACCTGCAAGCTGGCGGTTGTAGGAACGCACGGTTGCGGTAACCACCTGGTCGATCATCGTCTGGATCAGCGGGTCCGGGGTCACAACGGCCGGAAGTGCCTCCCCTTCGAGCGCGGGCAGAAGGGGCTTCGGCTCGAGGCGAATGGCTACGACCTCGAGCCCGGAGGCCGTCAGGGCGGAGACGTCGCCGGACTCCAGGCGCAGCAGCACGCCCTCCCCGTCGTCCAGCAAGACACGTCCGAAGCGCGTCCAGTCCGGAGCCGGCCGGCCGGGCCCTGGGATCGCATACACGTAGGACCCGGTTGTCCCGTCGGGATCGAGGATGCGGAACGTGAGCCCACAGCGGTTCAGGGCCGTCCATCCCGTGCTCCCGACGCCGGCGAGGAGGTACTCCCCCTCGGCTCCCTGCAGGCGGGCATAGGCAGGCAGTCCCGTCCCAACAAAGCAGCGCAGGTCTTCCAGCGACGACACGGCCACCTGCACGAGGGCGAGCGGCTCCACATCGGACTCTGCCACGCCCGCCTGTGCGATGCTCAGAAAACCGGCAAGGAAGCACGACACGAGCAGGAGCGATAGGATACGCTGCGACACGGGGACCCTCCTTGTGGGCAAAGGCATACGATTCCGGAGCAACGACATTTTACCGCAAGTTGCGGGATCGCGCCAGCGGAATCCCTGTGGTAGAATGGCGGCAGGACCGGTGTCGTGCCGCCTCGCCCTCCCAGGGCCGGCGGCAGGAGGTTTCCCCGATGTCCGCACACCCCTCGCACCCCGGAAGATCCCCGCTCCGCCGCGCGCGCTGCATCCCGCTGCTGTTCGCCTTGCTCGCGTGCTGCGCCTGCTCCCGGATGGAGCGCGTCCGGACTCCCACCCTGTGGCCGACCCCGACCGCGTGCTCCTCCTGGCTCTACACGCCCCAATCCCTCAAAGAAGCACGGGATGTCCGCGAGGCCGCGTTCTGCTTCGCCGCAGCCTACTGCCGCGTGCTGATGGAAAGCCCGGACGCATGCTACGACCTCTGTTTTGCCCTCAAACGGATCGTCGTGCAACCTCTGACCCCCCAGGAGCTGCGGCGGGCCTTGCAGGAGATCATTGTCCAGGACCGTGCCTGCGACGGACAATTGCGGCCAGCCCTCGACGCCCCGCTCCGCGGCCTGTGGGAACGGCTGGGAGAATACGAAGGGGAAAAGTAGGACGGATGGTTCCGTGGAAGCCGTCGGACAACCGGCAGCTTGGGCGCGCAAGCGTGGTGAGCCCTGGCTGCGGCATGTCTCAGGACAAGGGACTCCCGAGCGGTAGCGGCGCTCGTGGCCGGGGGAAAAGGCCGGACTTGCCTTGCGGTGATCCCCAACCCTTCCGTCTTCCAGCGGCGTTCCGCTTGCGCGCCACCCCCGGCCATCGTATAATGGCCGCCGCAGGCACGGTAGTCCCACCGGTCTGTGACGAGGACCCTCTTTGGCGAAAAGGAGGCCCTATGACCGAGGCAACAATCGGCATCATCGGAGGGACCGGCCTCTACCAGATGGCCGGCCTGGAAGCGGTCGAAGAGGTGCGCATCGATACGCCGTTTGGCGCGCCAAGCGAAGCCATCCTGCTGGGCACGCTGGGCGGGAGGCGGGTGGCGTTCCTCGCACGCCACGGCCGGGGACACCGGCTGATCCCCGGCTACGTCCCGGCCCGCGCGAACATCTTTGCCCTGAAGGTGCTAGGCGTGGAACAGATCATCTCCATCAGCGCTGTGGGCAGCATGCGCGAGGAAATCCACCCTCTGGACATTGTCATTCCGGACCAGTACTTCGACTGGACACGCGGCCGGCCCTCGACCTTCTTCGGGCCCGGAGTAGCCGTCCACATCTCCTTTGACGAACCTACCTGCCCGACCCTGCGGGCTGCCCTCTACAAAGCGGCCACCGACCTGGGAGCCCGCGCGCATATGGGCGGCACGTACCTGTGTATCGAGGGCCCGGCGTTTTCCACGCGCGCCGAATCGCGCATCTACCGCCAGTGGGGGGTCGATGTCATCGGCATGACCGCCCTTCCCGAGGCCAAGCTCGCCCGTGAGGCCGAGATCTGCTACGCGACGCTCGCTTTCGTCACCGACTATGACGTGTGGCACGAGAACGAGGCGGCCGTGACCGTGGACATGATCCTGGAGAACCTCAGGCGGAACACGGCACTCGCCCAGGAGGTGATCCGTGCCGTCGTTCCCGCCCTGCCGACCATGCGTACCTGCCCCTGCGCGAGCGCCCTGCAGAACGCGATCGTCACCGCACGCGATGCCATCCCCGCAGAGGAGCGTATCCGGCTGAAGCCTCTCCTTCAGAAGTATCTCTCCGCATCCTAGACGAGCCGCGGAACGCGCGCCAGGATCTGGGAGACGACTTCGTAGGGGATCGTCCCCAACCGCTCGGCCACCTGCTCCACGGTGATCTCCTCGTCCCCCTGGCGACCGATCAGGACGACCTCATCCCCAGGCCGCACGCCGGGGATGTCCGTCACGTCGACCATCGTGTAGTCCATACAGACCCGGCCCACGATAGGGGCGCGTTTCCCCCGGATCAAGACTTCCCCCCAGTGCCGGGGCCCGCGGCGAAAGCCATCCGCATAGCCGACCGGAAGGACGGCAATGCGGCTTTCCCTTTCTGTGCGGTGGGCTCGGCCATAGCCGATAGAAGAACCCGGCGGAAATGTCTTTACCTGGGCAACGGTGGTCTTGAAGCGCAGCGCCGGCCGGAAGCCCGGGGGCAGCTCCACTTGAGGGGAAGGCCGCAGTCCGTATAGCAGGATTCCCGGTCGCACGAGGTTGAAGCGAGCCCCGGGGAAGCGCAAGAGGCCAGCCGAGTTCGCCGCGTGCACGAGCGGAAAGCGATATCCGCGCTGCCCCAGATCCTCCAGCAACCGCACGAAGCGCCGGATCTGCTCCTCCGTATAGGCATCCTCGTTCGGGTCGTCCGCGACAGAGAAATGGGTAAAGATCCCCTCCCAAACGATTCCCGGCAGCTCACCGACCCGCCCGAGAAACTCCGCTACCTGCTCGGGAAAGAGGCCCAGACGCCCCATACCTGTGTCCACTTTCAGGTGCACGCGGGCAACCGTCCGGAGGTCCTGAGCTGCGGCAGAGAGCGCCTCCACGATGTCCTCTGAGAACACGGTGCAGGTGACCCGATGGAGGAGGGCAGGACGGGCTTGCCAGGGCGGCAGGTATCCCAGCACCAGGATAGGAGCTTCGATCCCTGCCTCGCGCAAAGCGATCGCCTCGCTCAGGCACGCGACCCCAAGCCGCTGCGCCCCGTGCGCGAGCACCGTGTGAGCAACCCGCACGGCGCCGTGCCCGTAGGCATCCGCCTTCAGCACGACCATCACCTCCACACCCGGGCCGGCTGAAGCGGCAAGGAGTTCGCAGTTGTGCGCAATCGCCCCCAGGTCCAGCTCCACCCAGGTCGGGCGCTCAAGCGCGTGCCGCGAACGGAAGCGGTACACGGGCTCCTGGCGCACCAGCAGCACCCGGGCTTCCCCCGGGTCTGCCAGAAGGCGCTCCACCACGCGCTCCATTCGTGCCTCCGGCTCACCCTTGACGAGTACAAGATCCCCCGCCTTCAGGCCCGAACGTGCGCATTCCACGGCGTCCTCGACGGTGAAGGTCGAGTGCACGTCCCGCAGCCCTGCCGCCCGTGCGGCCTCGGCAATCATCGCTGCGCGGTCCCCGTAGGTGACGAGCCGGTTCACCCGCTC
>JBMFPK010000095.1:0-3158 GCA_049969155.1 Chloroflexia bacterium
CGGTGGGCCGAACGGTAGCCGTCGGCAACGGAGGCGGCGAAGTTGGTGGTGTCGTCGCTGGCCCACACCCGGAGAACAGAAGCAGCAAGACAGCCGAAATCAGGCGGTATGCCCGGCGCATGGCTCCTCCTACTGCAGCAAGGGGAGCAGCACGTTCAAACGATCCGGGTCTTCGGCCAGCAGGCGCACGAGCTCCCGCCCGGCGTGCACCAGGTACTCGGATCCTGTCCCGTGTGCCGCCGCCGCCTGCCGCAAGCACGCGGACACCAGGTCGTTCGACGCCTGGCCGGCCATCAGCAGTCGCAAGAAGCCCAGGCGCGCAGTGAAGGCGAGGATCTCCGGCTCCTCGCAGGCGTAGACGAAACCGTGAATGCGAGGCGGTTGCGGAGGCAAGGTGTGAACGATCCGCTCTCCCTCACGGAACCCAACGACCAAAGCGGAGAACCAGGTCCTCAGCACGAGGTGGAAGTGCGGGTTCTCCCGGTAGATCGACTCCTCATCCAGCAGGCCTGCTCCCCGCGCCACGACCGGGCGCGAGGAATCGATCGGGCCGGTACAGATGTCGCTCACCACGCCATAGATCTCGATCCCGGGAGCGGCGCTCGCCACGCGGACGAAGGAGCCGAAGGAAGGGGCCGCATAGAGGTCGTAGCATTGCGCGTCGAACTTGCGGATGCTTACGGCGATCGTCTCAGCGATCTTCTGGGACATCGTGGGCCTCCATACGGGCAATCCACCGCTCCGGATGCTCCATCTCGGCCAAGGTAGGAAGGTTTTCAGGGCGTTCCCACGCTCGGTTCAGGAACCCCATCCCGCGCAAGTCTGCCACCGTCTCGGAAAACCGCTCCCCTTGCAGGTACTGCTCCATCTTGAGATCGAGACCGGTAAGCCGCGCGAGCAGCTTTTCCGCGGCCGTCCGCTGCGCGCGACGGCGGGCGACCTGGGCTTCGATCCAGGAAAAAGTGGGCAAGATCCTCCGGCCGACGCGTTTCATGACGAGGTTGCCATAGCCCTCGATCAGGCACATGAGCGCCTGCATCCGGTCGAAGATCTCCCGCTGGCGCGGTGTGAGTGCCCAGAGCATCCATGGTTCGCCCCGAGCGATCCGCTCGAGGAGGTCCGCAAGGCCGGACGGCGAGAGTTGACGGCCCAGGTGTTCCACTTCCGGCTGCAGTTCGTCCAGATACGCTCGGAGAAGGCCGTTCAAGTATGCCCGCAGCCAGGGAAACGTCTGGAACTGAAACGCATGGGTGCATTCGTGCAGCGCCACCCACATCGGGAAATCGTCCCCCGCCAGTCCCAGCTCCAGCTGGGTGGCGCGGATGTTGGGTTCGATAAAGTAGAGCTGACCGTCCTGCAGCGGCTCTTTGCCCAGTAGCGCCATATCGTACTGCCCGAGCACGTGCTGCCCGAGGTAGCCGAGCATCAGGCCGACCTGGTGGCTGAGCAAGGAACAGATCGGTTCCCCGAAAAAGAGCGTCAGCGGGTTCCGCCAGGAGGCGGTGCGTCCGTAGATCTCCTCCAGCGGACGCAGCACCAGCCGGAAAGCGTCCAGATTCGCGCGCAGCCACTGGCGCCGGTCCATCACACGCACAGTGAGCATGGTCTGCGGCATCGGGAGGCCCGTGCACGCGGCGACCTCCTGGGCGCCCCGGGTGACCAGCGCAGCATAGTAGGGCGCGTGTTCCGGCCGCACGCCGCCCTCGGGGCAGAAGCGTGCAGCTACGTCCCACACACGGTTCCAGTCGAGCAAACCGGGTGCTCCCTGCCGAAGCACCTGTTCCATACGACGCTGGGTCCACACCAGGCCTGCGGCCGCACCAAGCAGGAAACCCAAACCGAGCCAGTCTCTGCGCTTCAAACCACACCTCCCCCAACTAGACCACAACCCGGGCAAGTCCATCATACCCGCAGCGGGGGCGAATGTCAAACCGGGAGTTGTTCCGACAGGCAAAGTGTGATATTCTACGCTTGGACGCCGATGCTGGAGTTCTGCCGTTAGGAGGTTGCGATGCCGTGGAACAAGAAGGATCTCCTTCGGCAGCTGCGAGAAGCCTATCGCAGGAAGCTGCCCCGCTCCGAGATCCGCGAGCTGGAACGGCTGGCGCGACAGTACGGAGCGACCGCACGAGAGATCGAGGAAGCACGGAGGGGGAACGCGTGAACCCCGCTCCCCGCATCGCTGTTTGCGGAGCAAGTCGCTGCGATCCCGCTACCTACGAGCAGGCCCGGCAGGTCGGGGAACTGCTGGCCCGCGCGGGGGCGATCGTACTGACCGGCGGGCTTGGAGGGGTGATGGAAGCAGCGTGCCGGGGCGCCCGAGAAGCCGGGGGCTTGACGGTGGGTATCCTGCCCGGAGAGGACGTCCGGGACGCCAACCGGTACGTATGGCTGCCGATCGCCACAGGTATGGGCCAGGCACGCAACGTGATCCTAGTGCTCACCGCATCCGCTGTGGTCGCGATCGCCGGGGAAGCCGGCACGCTGTCCGAGATCGCTCTGGCGCTGAAGATGGGCCGGCCGGTCGTGGCACTCGCAAGCTGGCGGCTTCAGCGCAGCGACGGGAAAGAAGAGACCCGCGTTCACGCCGTCTTTTCCCCTCAGGAGGCGGCTGCCCTGGCGCTTCGGCTCGCCCTGTGATTGCCCTCTACCGATCGCGGGCCACGCCGCAGAGCGGATCTTTTTCACCTGCCTTTCATCTCCCCAACCTAGTTTTATGGCAAAAGCATCGACACCCGCCCGTGGCGGGCACGGAGGAAAGCGATGGCGGAAAACCTGAGAAGTTGGAGTTGGCGCGTGATCCTGGCAGCTGTCCTGGTCAGCCTGCTGGTGGGCGGCGTAGCTGGTGGCCTGGTCGGGGGCAGCGCCGCCTACTTGATGCTGTCGCTTCGAAAGACCATCCCTGCCCCCACATCGCCGGCACCGGCACCGAGCTGGACGCCTGCCCCCGGGTCTACGATCGTCGTGACAGGCACCCAGCCGATCGCGGCGGTGGTGAGCCGTGTCGGGCCGGCCGTGGTCACGGTGGTGAACCGACTGCAAAGCCGCCCGATCCCGTTTTGGGGCATCCCGACCGAGCCCCAGCAGGCGACGGGCTCAGGGGTGATCGTCGATTCCCGCGGCTACATCGTCACGAACTATCACGTGGTCGAGGGCGC
>JBMFPK010000095.1:3168-8741 GCA_049969155.1 Chloroflexia bacterium
TGGAGCTCAGCGTCATCCTGGCGGACGGCAAGACCCTGAGCGCGCAACTTGTGGGCCACGACTACCCGTTCACCGACCTGGCCGTCCTGAAGATCGAAGGCAGCGGCTACCCGTACGCCACGCTCGGCAACTCGGATCTGCTCCAGCCGGGCGAGCAGGTGGTCGCGATCGGGAGCGCACTGGGCGACTTTCGCAATACGGTGACGGTCGGCGTGGTGAGCGGGCTGGGTCGTAGCCTGCAGATCTCCCAAGATCAGGTGCTCGAAGGGATGATCCAGACGGACGCGGCCATCAACCACGGAAACAGCGGTGGGCCGCTGGTGAACTTGCGGGGCGAGGTGATCGGCATCAACACGGCGATCGTGCGCGGGAGCGGCCTTTCCGGGGATGTAGCAGAAGGCCTCGGGTTCGCGATCCCGAGCAACACCGTCGCCTATGTCGTGCAGCAGATCCTGCAGAAGGGAAAGGTCGCGCGGCCCTATCTAGGGATCCGCTCCGTGTCCATCAGCCGGAACATGGCCCTGTATTACGACCTGCCGGTCGACCACGGTGTTTATGTCACAGAGGTGGTACGGGGTGGGCCGGCGGACAAAGCAGGCATCCGCAAGGACGACATCCTCGTGCGCATCGGGGAGTACGAGATCGACGAAACCCACCCGTTGATCAACGTCCTCTCGCACTTTGAATCGGGCCAGGAGGTCGAGGTCGAACTGAACCGCAACAGGCAGAGCCTGCGCGTGAAGGTCGTGCTGGGAGAACGGCCCTGAGCCAACAGGCCGGCGACGGCCCGGGAGTTCTGGGCCGTCGCCGGCTTTGCACTCAACCGATCTCTAGCGGACGGTCACAGCACCAATGCCCCCCTCGATCTCGAGCTCCAGCCGATAGGAAGCGCGGTCGTAGTTGCTCGAGCGGTAGGCATCGCCGATCTTGGGAAAGCGTCCCGTGTCGATGTCCAGGTTCCCCACTCCCCCGCGCACACGCGCCTCGATCGCGACACCTTCCGGCACGAGAACGTGCACCGCACCTACGCCGCCCTGGATCCGCACGACACCATCGCGGACCCGCGCAGGCAAGATGAGCTGCACTTCGCCGACACCCCCCTCCAGGGAAAACTCCTCCACCTGAAGGACGCTCAGGTCCAGGTCGCTCCGGCTGACGCCGGCCACGACGCGCACCCGCAAGGGCACGTCCCGTGTCAGCCGAACCTGCCATTCGGCGTCCTGGTTCCAGCGCAGCCACTGCCATCCTCCCTCGCGGGCCCGGATGCTCAGATACGCTGTCCCGCCGCTCGTTCGCAGGCTCGTCTCCGGCGCCGGCCACCCCCCGGTCTGTGCGACGATTTCGGCAAGGTGTCCCCGCTGCTCCACGGGCCCCAGCACCAGCCGCCCGACACCCATCCGGATCTCCACTTCCGCGCGGTCGATGCCTTCCTGGGACCACTCTTTCTCCACGATCTGGCCGGCCGCTGGAGGGGGAGCCAACCAGACCAACCACACAATGGCCGCAACGAGCACCAGCACGAAGAGGATACCGATGGCCACACGGACCCAATACGGGCTGCGCGCCAGCAGCAGGTCCAGCCCCACGAGCACCAGGATGGCCGGCCACACCGCCCACAAGCGGCTCCAGACGTTCCACGGCAGGACACCTGTCGTGTTCAACAGGAGCACCGTCCCCACCACGATCAGGAGCAGCGGCCAGACGATGCTCGGAGCGTGGCGGTGCTCCCTGCGGGCCGGAGCTGTCCCCGCCGGTGGCGGCACGGGGGAGGGTACCTGTTCCTCTGCCATCATCGCCTCCTTTTTTCGCCACTTTTACTTCTCCCGACGCAGGTACGGCAGCAAGAGCGCCACCCCGGCGCCGATCAGCAGCACCGGCCAGAAGTAGCGCGCGACGGACCACAGCCCGAGGTTCCTGAGAAGGAAATATGCGCCCGCGGCGATCAGGACGAGGCCGAGGATGGAAAGGTCGCGGGTGCGGCTGTGTTCCACAGATGCGCCAGCATCGGGCTCGGCAGATGGCTGCCCCGCCAAGTTTCCTTCCTCCGGAACAATCAGCCACATCACCACGTACGCAAGGAGCAAAGTCCCACCGGAGACGAAGATCAGGATGACGCAGATCAACCGGAGCAACGTGGGATCGACGTTCAGGTATCTGGCCAGTCCCCCACATACCCCGGCAATCACGCGGTCGTGCCGGCTTCTCGTCAACCGTTTCGGTTCGCTTCCGAGGGCCATCTCTACTCCTCCCCGGCCTCTTCCTTTTCCGTCGCCTCGCCAGGCGGCGGAGCGGCTGGTGCGGCGGGCGCCGTTACGGGCACTTCCGGCATCACGAACCAGAGCACCAGGTACAGGATCAACCCGATCCCATGGACCAGCGCCAGCAGGACAAAGATTACCCGGACGATCGTCGGATCCATGTGGAAGTACTCGGCCAACCCTCCGCATACGCCGCCGATCATCCGCTCGGTGCGGCTGCGCATCATCCGCTTGGCTTCCATCGTCCACCTCCTGAGGTTGCGGACGGCCTGCGCCGTCCTCCGGCGATTGGACGGAGGGCAGACGAACATTGTTGCACGGAGGAGGGAGCCCCGTCAGTCTCCTTCCCCAGTTTGCGCTTTCCGGGAGAGCATGCCGCCGCTTGCTCCGTAGCGCACGGCAACCATCTCCGCGGCGACCGCGAGCGCGATCTCGGCCGGAGAGCGGCCGCCGAGGTCGAGCCCGATGGGAGCGTGCACACGTGCGAGGAGTTCCTCCGAGATGCCCTGCTGCCGCAGGTGCTCGAAGATCAACCGTACCTTGCGTCGAGAGCCGATCATGCCGATGTAGCCGGCCGGCTGGCCGACGGCCCATCGCAGCGCCGCTTCGTCGGCGCTGGCGTCGGCGGTCATGATTACGATGAAGGTATCCGGAGTGACGGAGAAAGCTTCCCAGGCAGGGGGCATCCCGCGCGACGGGTCGACGTCCACCACCTGGGCCCGGAAGCCGACGAGCCGGGCGATCTCCGCGAGCGGCCGGCCGACGTGCCCGCCCCCGATGAGCAACAGCGTCGGTTCAGGCCGGTGGATCTCGATAAAAACCTGCACCTCGCCCCCGCAGAGCATACCCACCGCATCCGGCCCGTCCTCGCGAAGTGCATAGCGACGGAGCTGGGAACGCCGCTCGCGAAGGGCGGAGAGCGCATCTTCCACCACGCGCTGCTCGAGCAACCCGCCCCCGACCGTGCCGACCGTGCTCCCGTCTTCGCAGACGAGTACCCTGGCCCCCAGCGGCGCGGGGGAGGCTCCCTGAACGTCCACCACCGTCGCCAACGCTACCGGTTCGTTTCGCTCGAGACGATCGAGAAACGCGCGTAGGACCTCGCTCATCCGTCACCCTCCTGTTCGACGATGGGCCCCGGGCACCCGTCCTGCGAACAGCGGAACACATGGGGAAGCTCCAGCATCGCAGATGCGGCCGCGATCTCGTCCCTTGTGAGCGGCCGAGGGAAGTTATAGAGCGGGCCACCGGGGCGCTCATTGTAGAAGGGGCGGTTGCATCCCGGGCACCCGGAAGTCTGAAAGGCCTTCCCATCGGCCAGGAGCGCGTCGAGCGCCAGGGGACCGACGTCTGTGAGCCTGCCCGTTGGGTCGAAGCGGAATGCCTCCGCACGCGCGATCCTGTGGTGGATCAGATAGCGGGCCAGCTGGATCCGGCGGTAGCTGGCCAGGTCTGGCGGAGGAACATCTCCGAGCGCCGTCCGGGCCAGCGGGGTGAAGGCAAAGAGCCCGACCGTCCCGCCCCAGTCGTACACCCGCTGCATCATCCGACACGCGTCCTGTTCTGTTTCCCCCAGGCCCATGATCAGGTGCACCCGGACACGGTCCCCGTACCGGCGGCACGAGGTCTCCACCAGACGAAGCATGGCGACCCACCCTGGACCCTTCACCCTGCGGAACACCTCCTCGTTGCAGGCATCGAGTCCCAGGCCGACCGCATCGGCCCCCGCGCGGAGCAGGTCACCGACCCCATCGGCGTCCGGAGGCCGGATCGCCACAGAGACAGGAAGCGGCGTTTCGCGACGCAGGGCGCGCACGACGCTTGCCGCTTCCGCCAGTGCCCCGCGGTGCACCGTGACCTGTAGGCAGATCCGCTGAAGCGGGTAGGGTGCCTGACCGAGGGCCTGGAGCACCTCCTCGGTCGAATGCAGGGGCCAGAGAACGCGCGAAAGCGCATCGCTCCGCGCGCGGCTGCCCCGTGCCTGTGCGCAGAAGCCACAGGCCATCGCGCAATCCCGGTTCCCGAGCATCAGGTAGGCCGTGGTCGGGAGCACGTCGACCCGCGTGCGGCGCAGTCCCAGGGCAACCTCTGTGCCCGCCGACACGCGCAAAACGGGCGGAGGCGCCTGCAATCCGGGCAGGGAGAAGGCGCAGCATTCCGAGGAGCGATCCAGTTGGAGTCCCGCGCGACGGGCCTCCTCGAGGGCTGCGGGGTGGGGTTTGACGACGCGGTTCACGCCGGCCCGGACGGCAAGTCGGTCGAGCTCGCGGCGATAGGCTCCTCCAGGTCGCATGCACCCGAGGATGAGGAGTGTGTCCGGCAGGGCAAGCCGCGCTTCGGCGAGCAATCGGGCCACCTCCTCCGGGGGAGGAGGCGCGCAAGAGGCAAAGCGGGTGCCAGGGGTTGGGATCAGCACCAGGAAGACCACAGCCTCCGCGCCTTCCTGCTGGAGCCAGCGGACGGCCGCCCGTTCCCCCAGCAGCTTGCCGCCGTGGAGGCCGATCGTGATATGGGGGATGACCGGAAAGCGGCGGCGAAGCCGGCGGTAGCTCGTGTGATACGTCTCCAGGGGAATGTCGAGTCCGTACACCTCGCGCAGGGTGAGCTCTTCGCCCACCAGGTCGAACGACACGACATCGACCAGCCCTTCCAGGGCAGGGAGATCGTCCTCGCCTACGAGACCAAGGTGCCAGTTCAAGCGCCGGCCCGGCCGCAGCGCACGGACGGTGGCAACGTGCGGCCCGAACGGCAGCCGACCCCCAGCGTCACAGCCGCCGGAGATGAGGAGGCTCGTTGCCCCCTGGAGACGCGCGTCGTCCGGGGCCAGACCGTGCACCGGGATCATGCTCCGCAGGTAGACGCCCCCGCAATGTGCGCACTGGAGGGCACACGAACCGCCCGTCAGGCTGATCGCTCGGGTGTCCCGGGGGTCATCCACCCCAAGTCGAGGTGCGAAGCGGGCCTGGCGCACGGCCCAGGCCCGCTCGAGCAACACTTCGAGAGTCTCCAACGGCTCCTCACCGACCCGCTGCTTTCGCCCCGTCCCGGAACACGAGCGGGAGCACCTCCTCCATCGTCTCCACGGTGACCACGTGAATGGCCTTCAAGATGTGTGGAGGGATCTCCTGGAGGTCCGGGGCGTTCTTCTTCGGCAAGACGAACGTGCTCATCCCCGCCCGGCGCACGGCGAGCGCCTTTTCCTTCACCCCGCCGATCGGGAGCACCCGGCCGCGCAGGGTGATCTCACCGGTCAGCACGACGTCGCGCCGGACCGGGCGACCGGTGAGCGCGGAGATCAGCGCAGCGGCAATCGCG
>JBMFPK010000096.1:0-8712 GCA_049969155.1 Chloroflexia bacterium
CAGCTGAGTGCCCTCGTCCGTCGGCTCTACCTGGCGGCGACGGCAGTGCGCCCGGCAGTGCGGGTGGCGGTGGCGGCCGTGGCGTGGGGAGATGGGCCGGATGCGAGCGGCGGCTGGGAACAGAGCCAGGCTTACGCCCGCGTCCTGCAGGACTGGCGCGGCTGGCTGGAAGAGGGGATCCTCGACCTGGCCGCGCCACGCAACTTCGACCGCGAGTACCGGAGCGACCAGCGCGCCTGGTACGATCACTGGCTCGAATGGGAAGCGGGCCACCTGTACGGGCGGGGAATCGTGGTGCTCCAGGGCTCGTACCTGAACTACCCGGAGCACACGCTGGATCAGGCGCAGCAGGCCCTGGGCGTGTCCAAGGGCGTCGGATTCGCCTACTACCTCCCTGCCAACCTCTATGCAGACCCGAACGGGAGCGCTTCGAACCCGCCGCGCCAGCCCTGGTACTACTCGCCGGAGGCCGAGTGGTGGCTGTGGCGCATGCTGTCGCTCCCATACGGCTACACAGATCCGGCAACCGGCCTCTTTACGGGGACCACGCCCCTCTTCCCTACACCGGCGGACCCGCCGGAGATTCCCTGGAAGGACACCCCGGCGCTCGGCCACGCGTGGGGCCGCGCGCTCGGGCCCGACGGGCAGCCGCTCGATGGGGCGACGGTGACGCTCGTACAGACCCCTTATGGTACCCCCGTGCGCCAGCTCCGCACGGACGGAAAGGGGTACTTCGGGGCCGTGGACCTCGCACCTGGGGCTTATGAAGCGCGGGTAGAGGGTGCTGCGCCGTCCTACGCCCTTCAGTCCGCGACGGTAAGGGCCGGCCGGGTGGCGTTCTTCCTGCCATCTTTCCCGTTCCGGGCGTTCCTGCCTCTCACCTTTCGCCACCCTTGAGGGAAAGGCGGAGGAGCGGTATGCCGCTTCCTGGTAGGCCTTCGAAGACAGGTACCAGAGCGTGGGGTCGGCGCCTCCCACGCCTGCGGCAGAGGCGCAGGAATGGGATGGCTGTGTTCTTCCTGCTGCTCGCTTCTCTGCTGCTGATGGGGTTCCTGGGACTGTGCGGGTGGATATCGTACGAAGGGCGGCACGAGGAGGTCGTCCGGGCGCAAGCGATCGTCGTCCTCGGGGCCGCGCAGTGGAACGGACGCCCCTCACCCGTCCTTCAGGCGAGGTTGGACCGTGGCATCGAGCTCTACCGCCAGGGATATGCCCCGCTGCTCATCTTCACGGGGGGCGCAATGCCCGGGGACGGGTCGACGGAGGCCTCAGTGGGACGGGATTATGCCCTAAAGCAGGGTGTACCGGAAACGGCCATCCTGGTCGAGGAGCAGAGCCGCACGACCTACGAAAACCTGCTCGGCGCCCGGGCGCTGCTGTTTCCGCGGGGTGCGCGCTCGGTGCTCCTGGTGAGCGATCCGTTCCACATGGCGCGGAGCCGGATCATCGCCCGCGATCTCGGGTTCGACCCGCATCCTGCACCGACACACACGAGCCCGATCTATCGGGAACCGCTCAAGGTCGCGGGCTATACCGCGCGCGAGGCGCTGGCGCTCCTCAGCTACCTGCTCTTTCGCCGATGACGTACTCCGGGGTGGGTGAGCCGGTAGAGCGGTCCGGTGGATTCGCGTCGGAACCCCGGAAGCGGCTGTACGCTGGCGAAGGCGTACGCCGGATGGTCGCCATTTTCCAGCAGAAATGAGGCCAGGAGGTCGTCTCGCGCACCCTCCCCGGGAGCTAGCACGCCGGGGTATCGCGCCGGAATCTCTTGCCGATACCACGACCAGGAAAGCAGGCGCGCGTCGACCACGGCGGTTTCGGTACCGACTTTTTCCACGGCCTGCAGGTACCACAGGGCAAAGGTTTCCTCATCCCGCGCCGTAAGGACGATTGCCCCCGAAGGAAGGGACTGCAGGACGGGCCGCAGTGTGGGAAGCGGGCCGGGATCTTCCCGGAGCGACAGGACAGGGCCGCGCAGCGCGGCCAGGGGCAAAGCGAGCGCAGGGAACACCCAGGTCAGGGCGATGCTGGAGCGCCAGGACTTGCCCATCCTCTCGGTCAAGAGTCCCGCCCCAATTCCACAGCATGTCGCCCACATCAGGTAGAGGGAGAGCAGGTGGACCTCGCTTCGTTCGCCCCCGTACCCGAGCGCGAGCAGCAAGCCCAGCACACCGGGGACGGTGATCAGCATCAACGCGGCCCGCTTCTGTTTCCAGAGGTGCACGACTCCCAGCGCACCCAGTATCGCGCCCCACGGAGCAAAATCGTGCAGCAGGAGGCGCGCTGCTGCGGAGAGCCGCCCGAGCATCTCGCCTGGCGCCACCCGGAGAAGAAGTGTCCGATAGGCCGCGCCGGTCACGTGGGCCCACAAGGACGCGAGGTCCACAGGGTTACCCCAGTTCAGCCAGGGGTCGGCACGGGCACGGAGAGGGAGATAGAGGTATACGGACAGCCCCAGGGCAACGCCGCACGCGACCTGGAGCCACTCCTTGCGCCGTGGGCGCTCGGGCTTGAGCAGGAGGAAGGCCACCGCACCAAGGCCGTAGAAGGCCATGGTGGCGTGGTTGCCGAGGCCCAGGCCCAGGAGGAACCCGGCGACTACTGAGGTGCCTCGGGATGGGCGAAGGAGCAGGAGAAGGGACAGCGAGGCCAGTGCTGTGTGCAGCGTGTATACTTCCGCCCGTAGCGCTTCCTGCCAGAAAAGGCCCGCTACGGCCAGGTACGCGCCCGCCGTGGCCCCGCCTACGATCCGTGGCCACAGGGGCGGTGCCTGTGCGCGCGCTTCGGATATTTCCTCCTGAAGCAGGGAACGTGCGATCGCGCTGCTCGCGCCCACGCTGAGCGCAGCACAGCAAGCCGAAAACAGGTTCAGGCGGGCTGCCAGATCCCGCCAGGGAAGCGCCCGAAAGGCCTGTGCCAGCAGCACATAGGTCGGATAGCCGGTCGGGTGGGGGATTCCGAGCGTCTGCACCGCAACGGCCAGTTCCCCTCCATCGCTCCCCCCGAAGGCGAAGGAAAGCCCTCGTGCCATACCGGAAAGGTACAGAAAGAGCGAGCCGAGGGCTGCCGTCAGGGCGACGGCGCCGTGCCAGCGGGTTGAACCCCGGTTCCCGTGCGGGAGTGTCACCTGGGCCCCCCGTTGCGCTCCCGGACCCCCGGCCGAATTCGAGATCCGCGGTGCGGGTCAGGCCGGTACCACCCTACGGTGCAGGAGCCGGAGCCCCGCCCGCAGGCCTTCCTCGAGGGTTGCGGCGGTGCGGAGGTCCCGCATCTCGACCCCCAGGTGTACGACCGTTTCCGCGACCTCCGGCGAGATCCCCACCAGGATCGGTTCCGCACCGAGCAAGCGCGCGGCTCGCGCGGCCTGAAGGAGCGCGTTGGCCACCGCCGTATCGACGACGGCCAGCCCGGTGATGTCCAGGATCGCCACCCGTGCCCGTTCCCGCTCGATGCCGGCCAGGAGGTCGTCCATCACCTGCCGCGCGCGCTCGCTGTCCAGCGTCCCGACGATCGGCATCACGATGACATCCTCCATCACCGGGATGACCGGGCTGGACATCTGCCGCACGAGCCGCAGCAGCTGTTCCCTCGCCTCCGCCTCTGCCCGCAGTCGTTCAAAGGCCTCCGACAGCTCCCGCGTGCGCTCCGCTACCCGCTGCTCCAGTTCCCGGTTCCAGGCTTCCTGGCGCGCGATCGACTGCTGGAGGCTCGAGGCCATACGGTTGAACTCCTCCGCGAGCGCCGTCAGTTCGAAGCAACCCGGTAGGTCGATCCGGTGGCCCAGCTCGCCCGCGCCGATCCGCCGGGCGCCCTCGTGGAGCTGCACCACAGGGCGCGCGACCTGGCGGTAAATCAGCACGCCAACGACTGCAGCAAGGGCAGCGCTCAAGAGCACGAACCCGGCCGCCGCCCCGAGCAAAGGAAGCAGGTTTTGCAGCACCCAGGAGAGGGGCTGTTCCGCGATCAGGACCCAGTTCAGCGATTGTAGCCGCGCATAAGCACCGATCACCCACGTTTCTGCCCGGGTTTGCGTGAGGCCATGGTATAGGAGCGGCATGCGCGTAGCCTGTACAGCTGCCCGAATGCCGTCCACGTCCTGACGCATCTCCCAGGCCGCCGAGAGCGGCAAGTGCTCCGCCACGACCGGTTGGCCGAGCTGGTTAACGACGTAAACATAGCTCCCGCGCTCCTCGTCCCGGAAGTTCCGCAGGAGGTGGTACGCCGACGTGAGGTCGAGCTCAGCCATGATGACCCCGACGCGGTCTGCGCCGGAAAAAATCACGCGGGATATCACGATCGTGGGGACACCGGTCTGGTAACTGACGGCGGAAAAATAGCTGTCCAGGGCGAGTGCCTGACGGAACCACTCGGCACTGCTCAGGTCCTTGTCGTACGAGCTCCCGATCTTTTCCCCCAAGTACAGTCGCCTCACCTCCCTACCCTCGCGTCCAGGGCGAGCATCAGCCAGGAGCACGTAACGGAATCCGGGCGTGCGCAGGATCGTTTGCTCCAGTATGGCGTCCTGGGTCTCGGGAGGAAGGTCCAGGAGTCTGGGGAAGGCGGCAGTTGCCCGCAAGTTCTGGGAGCAAGCGAAGAACCACGAATCGAGGGAATCCCTGGCCCATCTGGCGATCTGTTGTTGGCGCAAGCGCACATCCTGGATCTCGCGCCATGCATCGTACACGCCCATCCCGATCATCACCAGGACGCTCAATGCGGCAAACAAGACGAAGCGCAGGAGTAGACGCCGCCCGAGGCGGCCCAGACCGCCGCCACCGCTTCTCGCCTTGGGGCTCAGGAACGGGGGAAGATCAGCCACAGGAAACCTCCTTCTGGGGCGCCGCTACCGAACGTACGCTGCTATTGTATCCCGACCGGCAGTCCTGTCAAGTACCGAGCTCTGGGCGCAAGAGGGCAGAGCGGCCGGTCCCGAGCGCGCGTTGGGGAAACGGGGCAAAGCCTCGCTTGATCGACGGGGCTCTGGGGGAGCAACGCCTCGGACCGCACCTCGAGGAGCGCTAGGGCTGGCGCGCTTGTTGACGGATTGTCCTGCTTCTGTTAAAATTAGGCCACCACGGTTACAATCTTATCCTGTCTTCCGTACGTCGCGGGCTCCGGAGCCTTTCCTGGGACGCATAGAAAGGGGGTGATCGCGGGATCCAGCTCTGTCCTTCACGACCTGGACACAGAGGAGGAAGAAGCCCATGCGTGGAAAGCGGTTTCTGCTCGTCATTCTGACGCTCATCTCCCTCAGCAGTCTCCTAGCCGCCTGCGGTCCGAAGGGGGCAGAAGGCCCGGTGAAGGGTGGGACCTTCATCTTTGGGCGTGGTGGCGACTCTGTACAGCTCGACCCGGCGATCGTCACGGACGGTGAGAGCTTCCGTGTGACGGGCCAGTGTCTGGAGCCCCTGTACCAGTACGAACCCGGCTCGACCAAACCGATCCCTGCGCTGGCAACCGAATGCACACCCAATGCGAACGCCACCGAGTGGACGTGCAAGCTGCGCCAGAACGTCAAGTTCCACGACGGTACGCCGTTCAACGCGGATGCGGTCATCTTCAACTTCGAGCGCTGGCGCTTCACAAACCATCCTTACCACTTCGCGAGCCAGGTCTTCGAGTACTACGAGGCGATGTGGGGCGGTTTCGACGACGACAGCATCATCACCAAGATCGAGAAGATTGACGACTACACGGTCAAGTTCTACCTGAACGCCCCGCTGGCTCCGTTTCTCGCCAACCTGGCCATGGACATGTTCGCCATCTCTAGCCCCGAGGCGATCAAGAAGTGCGGCGAAAAGTACGGCACGCCCGAGTGCGGCTGCGTGGGCACGGGCCCCTTCATCTTCAAGGAGTGGGTGCCGGATGACCACATCACCGTGGTGGCCAACGACAACTACTGGGGTGGCCGGCCGTACGTCGACCAGATCGTCTGGAAGGTGATCAAGGACGACTCGGCCCGCTACCTGGCACTCAAGGCGGGGGAGATCCATGCCCTGGAACAGGCAACGGCCGAGGATGTGGCGGATGCCGAGAAAGACCCGAACCTGTACATCATGGCCCGGCCCGCGCTGAACACGGCGTACCTGGCCTTCAACTACAAGATCAAGGAGTTCCAGGACAAGCGGGTACGCGAAGCGGTGGCCCACGCCATCAACCGGAAGGCCATCGTCGAGAACTTTTACGGGAAGTACGGCGAGGTCGCCACGAACTTCTTGCCTCCTATGGTCTGGGGACACAACCCGGATATCCAGGACTGGACGTACGACCCCGAGCTCTCCAAGAAGCTGCTTGCTGAGGCCGGGTTCCCCAACGGCCTGAGCGAGGTGACCATCGCCGAGGACCTGAAGGACCAGGAAGGCAACGTGGTCTACCACGCGGGCGAAAAGATCCCGCTGCGCCTGTACTACATGCCGGTAACCCGCTTCTACTACCCGAACCCGAAGGGCATCGCGGAGGCGATGGCTGCTGACCTGAATAAGGCCGGCATTCGGGTCACGCTGGAGCTCGCCGGTGACTGGCCGACCTATCTAGGACTGCGGCGGACCGGACTCCTCGTTGGCCTCTACATGCTCGGCTGGGGCGGCGACAACGGCGACCCGGACAACTTCCACGGCTACTTCTTCGGTGGGCTGAGCGGCCCCGACGACGTGATCCAGCCCCGAGCCCGCGAGGGATGGTACGCGAACCAGGAAGTGGCCAAACTGTGCTACCAGGCGCTCGTGAACCCGAACCGGGAAGAGCGGGAGAAGATGTACAAGCAGGTCGAGCAGATCCTCCACGACGACGTGGCCCGCATCTGGATTGCCCACAACAACACCCCGCTTATCTTCTCCAAGAAGGTGCACGGTTATCAACCACAGCCGGTCGGGGCCGACTACTACGAGTGGGTCTACCTCACGCCTTAGCCGGCGTGCGCATCCCGTGCAGGCTTACGGTTGCGCGGGGGGTGCGGCAAGGCGCCGTGCCCCCCGCGGGCTGCCGAGGAGGTGCGTTTGATCCGCTACATTATCCGCCGCTTGCTCGCCCTCATCCCCACGCTGCTTGGGGTGACGGTCGTCGTTTTCCTCCTGATGCGCCTGATCCCGGGGGATCCGGCCGTGGCGATGCTCGGGGAGCATGCGACCGAGGAGAACGTCGCCCGCATTCGCGAGCAACTCGGGCTGAACCGACCCATGTTCCTCGACGCCGAGGCGTTGCGGCGGGGCGATCTGAGGTCGTTTGTGGACAGCCAGTATATCCGGTTCCTCGGGCGGCTGCTCCGTGGCAACCTGGGCGATTCGATCCACTACCGGCGGCCCATCAGAACAGATATCGGGCAGCGCTTCCCGGCCACGGTGGAACTCGCGCTGGCCGCGATGCTGATCGCTGTGGCCGTAGGGGTGCCGGCCGGCATCGCGAGCGCTGCGCGCCGCAATTCGCTGCTCGACGCGGTGAGCATGGTCGTGTCGCTTGCTGGCGTCTCTATGCCGATCTTCTGGCTCGGCCTGATGGAGATCATGCTCTTTGCTGTCTTCCTGAAGTGGCTCCCCATCGGTGGCCGGCTCGACCCGAGCATCCACCTGGAGCGGGTGACCGGGCTCTACCTGGTCGACAGCCTGATGACGGGCAACCTCCGGGCCTTCTGGGATGTGCTGAAACGGCTGATCCTTCCGGCCCTTGCGCTCGCCACCGGGCCGATGGCGATCATCGCCCGGATGACGCGCTCGAGCATGTTGGAAGTGCTCCAGCAGGACTATGTACGGACAGCGCGTGCAAAGGGGCTGGCGGAGCGCACTGTGCTTTTCCGCCACGCGCTGCGCAACGCGCTGCTGCCCGTGGTGACCATCGTGGGTCTGCAGACGGGGACGCTGCTTGCAGGGGCGGTGCTCACGGAGACGATCTTCGCCTGGCCGGGCATCGGCAGCTGGATCTACTCCGGGATCGTCGGGCGCGACTACCCTGTGGTCCAGGGAGGAACGTTGCTGATCGCCTTGTGTTTCGTCCTCTTGAACCTGATCGTCGACGTTTCCTACGCCTTCCTCGATCCGCGGATCCAGTACGAGTAGAGGATGGCTATGGCTGAGGTGGAGCAACGGGCCATCGGACTGGATGCCTTTGCCGTACGCGAGCACCGCTCGCTCTGGAAGGACGCCTGGCGGCGTCTGGTGTCCAGCAACACGGCACGCGCCGGGATGGCGATCGTGGCCCTCTTTCTGCTTTCCACGATCCTGGCGCACTTTTTCTGGCCCTATGACCCCAAAGTAGATGGCGACTATAGCCTAAAGCTGAAACCTCCGAGCCTCGTGCTGTCCCGGGAGGGCCGATCCATCCACCCCTTCGGTACGGACATCAACGGGCGAGACATCTTCCGGCGCGTGGTGCACGGCGGCTGGAATTCGCTCCGCGTAGGGTTGGTGGCCGTGGGGATATCGCTGAGCGTTGGTGGCCTGCTCGGCCTGCTGGCGGGGTTCTACGAGAGCATGCCGATCGGGACGCTGGGACGAGTGGGGCTCACCGGAGTCGTCGGGGGGCTGCTGGGCGCTCTTCCCTCCTGGCTGGCTGGGCAGGCGTACCCCGCGCTCCTGCTCGGTGCGCTCGGCATCGCTGCCGGGGTCTGGGACGGCTTTCTGAAGCCGGAGGGGAGCGACATCAACCTGCAGCGGACCACGTTTTTCGCGGTCGCGGGTTTGTTCCTGGCGGGCCTTCCTGTGCTGGCTGTAGGGCCAGCTG
>JBMFPK010000097.1:0-8472 GCA_049969155.1 Chloroflexia bacterium
AGGACGGTGACGGTGTGGCCACGGCGCGCGAGGGCTTCGGCCAGAGGCAGTACCCGGGCACGGGTCGTTCCCTTGGGGTAGGTGGCAAAAGGGGCCACAAGGACGACGCGCATTCCCGCTCCTCAGGGTTGCCCTCTGTGCCGGCTCCTTCACTAGGCGAAGACGGGGACCGAACCCGGGGAAAACCGGCAGCACCGCCGGCGAAAGCGGGAGACGGGACTCGAACCCGCGACCCTCTGCTTGGAAGGCAGACGCTCTGCCACCTGAGCTACTCCCGCGCGAAAGGAGACCATTTACGTGACTATTATATCTTCCGCCCAGGCGGCTGTCAAACGCGTTTGACGTTCCCCTGAAGATGGGGTATCATACCGGATACGGCTCGACCGGGAACCAGGAGGCCCATGGTGGTTCGCGATCTGTGGGTGACGATGCGCCCGAAGCAGTGGACGAAAAACGTCTTTGTCTTCGCCGGCATCGTGTTCGCAAGGGAGCTTTTCCTCTGGAGCGCGCTCGTGAAGACCCTCGTTGCCTTTTTCCTTTTCTGCCTCGTCTCGAGCGCCGTCTATCTGATCAACGACGTGGTCGATCGGGAACGGGATCGGATGCACCCGGTCAAGTGCAAACGGCCCTTGGCTTCGGGGCGATTGCGCCCCGCCCCGGCAATTGTTACGGCTGTCGTACTTGCCGGACTCTCGCTGCCGCTCGGCTTCCTGCTGAACATCCCTTTTGAGAGGACGATCAACCTCCCCTTTGGGCTCTCGCTCACCGGCTATTTCCTGCTCATGCTCGGCTACTCTTTTTTCCTGAAGAACATCGTCATCCTGGACGTTTTTGCGATCGCGGCCGGTTTTGTGCTGCGCGCGGTGGGCGGGGCGGTTGCGATCCCCGTCTTTATCTCCCCCTGGCTGCTCGTCTGCACGGTGCTGCTTTCCCTGTTCCTGGGACTTGCCAAGCGGCGCCACGAGCTCGTCCTGCTGAACAACAATGCTACGGAGCATCGCGGCATCCTGCGAGAGTATTCCCCGGCGCTCCTCGAGGAGATGATCTCCGTCGTCACAGCCTGCACCGTGATGGCCTATTCTCTGTATACCTTCTACCCGTTTTTCGCCCATGGTCAGGAGGAAAAGACCTCCTACCCTTATATGATGTTCACCATCCCGTTTGTGATCTATGCGATCTTTCGCTACCTGTACCTGGTTTACCAGAAAGAGGGGGGCGGCAGTCCAGAGGAAGTCCTGCTGGGCGATGTCCCTTTCCTGGTGAACATCCTGCTTTGGGGGGTCTGCGTCCTGGTCATCTTGTACTTCGACCAGATCCGGGCTGCGATGGGATGGATCGCACGATGAGCGTTCGTGTGTACTCCTGCGGGTGTTGTCCTTGCTGGAGCCTGCGCCTCCCCCGTAACGGCCTCCGGTGGATGTCCTCCCTCCGCCCGCTGCCGGGCGTTCCCCCCACCGGTGCCGGATAAGGAGTGCCATGCGCTACCGAACTTCCCTGGGACCGTTCTGTCCCGGCTGGCCTGGCCCGCTCGTTGTCCACCTGGAAGTCGAAGACGGGATCGTTCACGGGGCAGAAGTTGCCCTTGTGGGCGCCGGAGTGCGATCTTCGGCCTGGGAGGGGTTGTCCATCCAGCAGGGCTTGGAACGGATCGAGCGCCTCAGTGCCCCACTTTCCTGTGCCTACGGCCTTGCCTTTTGCCAGGCTGTGGAAACGATCGTCGGATGCGAGGTTCCCCTGCGCGCCCGCGTCCTCCGTGTCCTCTTGGCGGAATTGGAGCGGCTCGCGAGCCACCTGCAAACCGCGGGACGGATCCTGCGCGCGGCCGGCCTTCCTGCTGAAGCGACCACCTTCGACGGATGGTGGCAGCGGGTGATCCGCGCGCGAGAGGAGCTGACCGGCCGGCGATACTTCCCCGACCTCCTGTGCCCTGGCGGCCTGACCCGGGATCTGCGGGACCTGGGTGCGGTGCTCGTTCTGGTCGAGCAGATGAAAGCCCCGCTCTACCGCCTGGCTCACCGTGTGGTGTCGAACCGCTCCTTCGTCACCCTGCTGGTCGGGGCCGGCATGCTCACCCGCGAAAGCGCGGAAGAGGAGGGGATCGGCGGCCCCGTAGCCAGGGCTTCGGAAGCGCTTGTGGACCTGCGCTGTACGCAACCCTATGCCGCTTATGCGCAGCTCGAACCACAGCTCGTCACCCAGGGCGGTGGGGATGCGTTTGCGCGGTGGATGGTTTTTGTCCTGGAAGCGTTCGAGAGCATGCGGCTCCTCGAAACGATCGGCCGAGATCCCCCTGGCGGTCCGGTGTCCGTTCCGGTGACAATCCCGCAGGGAGAGGCGGTCTCCCGTGTGGAATCGCCGGTGGGCCCGCTGGGGGTGCGCGTGCACGTGGGTGGAGACGGCCGGCTGGTGAGCGCCTGGTACACTTCCCCGGGCTATCTCCTGGTGCATCTCCTGCCGCGCGCGCTGGTCGGCCAGCCGGTGGATTGGATCGTGCCGATCGTCGCCTCCTGGGGGTTGGGGCCCGGGATCGTCGGTGAGGTGGTGGCATGAATCTGCCGGCCCTGCTCTCCACGGCAGTCTTGGGAGGCTCCGGCGTGGGGATGCTCCTGGCCGGTCGCCGGCTGGCGCCGCGCCTCAGTGCCCGAATCGCGCTCGGGATTGTTCTGCTGGCCGGGCTGCCGTTTCTCTTGTTGCGCGGGCCCTCGGATCTCCCCGGGCTGGTGGCTGGCGCAACCTTTTCCCGCCTGGATGCCCTGGGGCGGGTTTTCGGGCTGCTTGGGGGGGTGTTGGCTGTGGGGTTGCTGGTGTGGATGGCGCTGGGCGCGCAGGAGGAAGAGGCCCGCGCCGCACCCTGGCTGCTCCTCTTCCAGGGGGTGTTCCTGCACCTCCTGAGCACGGGGGACCTCCTCGTCCTGTATGCTTCGTGGGAGGCGCTGATCCTGCTCACGTACCTCTTCTTGAGCCAGTGGAGGGAGGGCCTTCCCACGCCGGGCATCGCGGAGTGGTTCCTGGGGGCGCAACATCTGGCCGGCTACCCGATGCTTGCGGCTCTCCTACTCATCTGGCAGCACGCCGGCACCCTGGGCTGGCAGAGCGTGGCCATCGGGGATGTTCCCCCGCAGGCGCTCAGCCTGCTCCTGGGCACGATGTGGCTCCGGATGGCCCAGGTTCCTTTCCAGGGGTGGCTTCTGTCCACGGCCAGGGCCCCTTCACCCGCGCAGACCCTCCTCCAGAGCGGATGGCTGATGCTGGTAGGGGCCTACACGTGGCTGCGCGTGCTGTCGCGGGTTGCCGCTCCTCCTCCGCAAGAGGCCGCGCTGCTCGTGGGAGGGCTGAGCTTCCTCCTCGGGGCGATCCTCGCCATGCGGCAGGAAACCGGCCCTCAGGTGCTCGCTGGCGATACTGTAGCCCGCCTGGGGCTGCTCTGGATGGCGCTGGGGCTGGGAGGCGCCTGGGGAATCGCCGCCTCGCTTTTCCTCCTTGTAGAGCTGGTGGCGGGCAAGGTCCTTTTCCACGTCGCCTTTTCCGATTCGGGAGAGCTTGATGGCTCGAGCCGCCGAGCCCTGTATGCCCTGGCGATGTGGGGGGCGGCCGGTTTCCCCCCGTCGGCCGGTCTTGTGGGTCGGTGGTTGCTCGGGCTGGGGCTGCTGCAGGCAGGGCGCTTGCCTTACCTTGCGCTCGTGCTCCTCGCCACACCGTTCTTCCTGGCCGCGCTGTGGCGCGGGTGGACCCTCATCGCGGATTTGGGGGAGGGGACAGGAATGCCACCTGGGCGCTGCATCGGCATTGCCCTGGCCCTCTCCGTGCCTTTGAGCGGGCTGCTTGCCTCCTTCCTGTGGCGTGGGCTCTTTGAGCGGGTGACCCGGGCCACGGCGAGCACGAGCGCGCTCCTCGTCCGGCGTTCGCTGGAGGGCCTCAAACCCTCCGTTTGGGTTTTCCTTGCCTCGCTGCTTTTCCTGGGCTTCGGAGCAGTCTGGAGCGGATGCCTCCGACGCTGGGAACGCCGCGTTCCCGAGCCGGCTGGGGCAGGCCTGCTCCGTGAGCCGTTGCCCGTGCTCAACCGCGATACGGCCTGGCTCGCCTGGATCGCGCAACCCGTGGGCCTCTATCGGGCGTTCGCGCGGCTTGGGAACGCGTTCGGGACAGGCGTGGAACGCGCGATGCGTTTCCTGGAGCGTCACACGACCTATTTTCTGCTCTTCGTGCTGATCGCTGCCGGCGCCACGGTGATCGCGTTGACGCGCTGAGAGGTGCTCTTTGGGCGAATGGACTCCAGAACTGATCCTGTGGATTGGGATCCTCGTCTGCGGTGCCTTGATGGTGATCTTCCGTGACTGGCGCATCACGCTTCCGGCCCTGCTCGCCCTGTACCTGCTCTTGGGGCTGCTGTTCTCGCGCTTCCCGTTTGTACCGCAGGACATAGCGCTGGGGCGGCTCCGCCTGAGCTCCTTCGGCCTGGTGAAGGTTGTCACTGGACTGGCGGTGGTGGCCATCCTGGCGCTCACCGCTGTTTCGCGCCGCTGGATACGCCTGCCGGAAGGGGAGCACCCCGCCGACGAGGTCCTGGCGGCGCGGTTGCGCTGGGCCGCCCGCAGGCTGCGTCCGGCGCGGATCGGGTTGCGTGAGCGGCTGGCTGCTTATCTGCTTCCCAGCTCTACGCTGGCCCTTCTCATCGCGGTCACCTATACGCTGGCGATCCTCTATCCGCTCGTTCGCACTCCGGTGCTCGCCGAGCATCCCCTCTGGTTCTATGTCGACCTGTCCTGGTACTGGCTGGCCCTGTGCGGCCTGTTCAACGTGCTCTTTGCCCAGGAAGTGCAGGAAGTGTGCATCGGGTTGCTGCTCTGCATGGCCAGCGCGGACCTGTTGTACACCACGCTCTCGCGCAGCGTGGGCCTCCTGGCGATCGGGCTGCTGAGCACCGTGAGCATCCTGCTTGCGCTCGGGGCGGCGTTGTTTTCGATCCTCTTTTTCCTCCGGCTGCAGCGCTGGCACCTGCCCTCGGCCCAGGAGCTGGACTGATGCTGCATCTGCTGCTGGTCGTGCTGCCGATCGTGATGGCGATCTATGCCTTCCTGGTGGGGCGATACCGGCACCTTGCCCTGTGGGGCGGCGCGGCCGCGCTGGTGCTGGAAGCGTTCCTGTGCAGCCGGATCCCGCTTGGGCAGCCGGTGCGGTTGCTGGGGGTTGTCCTTTCCCTGAGCAGGACGGACCGTCCCTTCATCTACGCCCTTCTGCTCACGGTAGGGGGAGTCCTCCTGGTTTCGCGCGTGCTGCACCAGGGGGAACTGCCGATCCCGACCGGGCTGGTTATCCTGGGCCTGGCCCAGGGCGTGATCCTGCTGGATGACCCGATCGCCATCTCGCTCCTTCTCCAGGTGATGGCGCTTGCCATTGCCCTGGTCACCGTGGATACCCCGCAAGAACCGCTGGGCCTGATGCCGGTTTCGGCGCTGATGGCCGGCCTGAAGTACCTGATCACGATGACCTTTGCGGGGGTTGCCCTTCTGATTGGGTTCCTGATGACGGGTGCCTTCCTCGAGATGCCTCAGGAGACGTTCTACGGTCGCCTGGCTCTGGGCCTGATCGCTGTGGGTTTCGGACTGGCCCTGGGAATCGTCCCCTTTCACCTGTGGTTCCCCGACCTCGCAGGTCATACTTCCACCGCCGTCATGGGTTTTCTGGTCACCCTGGTGCACAGCGTGGCCCTCCTGTTCCTGGGACGGTTTTCCCAGACCCTTCCGAGGCTGCTCCGTGCGGCCCCGCATTCCGGAAGTGCGCTGCTCGTAGGAGCGGTCGGCGCGGTGCTGGGGGCGGCTCTGCTGGCTGCCGGACAGGAGCGGTGGAAGCGGTTGGTCGCCTACGCGGCTTCCACCGATGTCGCGTTCGTCTTTCTAGCCTTCGGCCTGGGGACCCCGGCGGGGCTGCAGAGCGGGTTGTTCCTGACGATCCACCATGGCATTGCCCTGGCGCTCCTCTTCTGCTGCGTGGGGATCCTGGAGTGGAGCACCGGACGGGACGATGTGGCCGGAATGGTGGGGGTCGTCCGACGGATGCCCCTGGTGGCGCTGGGCCTCATCGTGGCCGTGCTGAGCCTGGTGGGCATCCCGCCCCTGGCAGGCTTTGCCGGGCGGTGGGTCCTCTATCAGGAGGCCGCGGCGCGCGGGTGGGGATATGTGGCTGCGTGCCTAGCGGCATCGGCGATCCTGTTGCTCGCCATGGTGCGGGCGCTCTGGCCGGCCCTCCTTCCAACGGAGCAGACCGTCCCGTACCGGCGCCCCTCGTGGCCGGCGCTGGCGGTGGTCGCCTGCTTCACTTTGGCATTGCTCATCCTCGGGCTCTATCCGCAGCCGCTCCTGAAGGCGTTCTCCGGCCCGTTGCCGGTGTTGAGTGTGCCGTAAGGGAGGGGTTGCGTTGGCCGGAAAAGGTTGTGGGGGGATCGTCCGGGTAGCGGTTCTGGAAGGAACCGGCTGTGGAGGCTGCGTGCAGGAGGCGCTGGCGGCGCTGCTCCTGCGCGAAAGCAAGTGCGCACGCCTGGTGGAGGCGGTGGCGCACGCGGATCTGCTCCTGCTGTGCGGAGATTTCCCCGCGCCGCTCCGCGAAGCGGTGCAGGCGGTTGGGAAGGTGCTTTCCGCTCCCTGGGGCTGCATCCGGGTCGGGGACTGCGCAGGGGAGCCGGTCTGGGAAGGGGAGCGGCGCGTTGCCGGGTGTCCGCCAAGGCCGGAGGAGATCCTGCGGGCACTGGTGGAGATGCAGGAGGCCGGAACGGGGGGAGGAAGGAGATGAGCGCGGCGCAGGTCCTGCTGCGTTGGCTGCTCTTTCCCGGCGGGGTCGGTGCGCTCCTGCTCGGGGTCCTGGCCCGTGGCAGCGCGGCGTGGCTCGGCGCGCGCCTTCGGAAACGCCCGGCGCCGCCCGTTTGGGAACCGCTGATGGATCTGGTTCACCTGGCCCGAAAGGGTGCGCCCGAGGCTGGGTCTCCAGCGGTCGCCTGGGTGGGGCTTGTGGCAGCGGCCGGCCTGATGTGGGCGGCCTCTCTCCTGCCGTGGTCGTGGGGGAAAGGCCACCCGGAAGGGGATTTCCTCTGCTACGTCCTGATCCTCGCACTTCCTGCGCTCGCGCGGCTGCTTGCGGCCGGATTTTCCGGGAGCGTGGAGGCCGCGTGGGGGGCCCGACGCCAGGCTGCCCTGGAGGTCTCGCGCCTTCTGCCGTTGTTGTGGGGGACCTCCGTGCTCCCGCTAGCGACCCGGCAGCTGAGGCTGGCACCCGACGCGGCGGTCACACCTGTGGGGACGGCTGCCCTTTGTCTGGCCGCTGCGCTTTTCCTGGCGACCCTGCCTTGGCCGCTGTGGGATCATGACCGCTTTCAGGCGCCGCTGGCGGGCGTCGGCGGGCGCTGGCTGGCCCTGTACCGTGCGGTCGAGGCACTCGAGCTGACGGTGCAGGTCGGGCTCGTCGGCGCGGCTCTGAGGGCTGCAGGCCTGTTCCCGCCGGAGCATGGGTGGGCCGCTCCTCTGGTCGCTCTGGTCGGCGCTATCGCGGTGCTTGCTGGCTTTGAAGCGAGCGCTCAGGAACTGCCGACGGAGGCCGCTGTCCGCCGGTATACCCGGTGGCTCGTACCGGCCGCCTTTCTAGCGATGCTCCTTGCGTTGTGGGCAGGCCGTTAGGCGGTCCGATGGCAGTGTTCTAGGGCTGTCCGGCCCCTTTCGGGCGGTTCATCCCGTGGATGAGACGCAGGCCTTCCAGCGTCAACCACGGGTCGACGGCGTGGAAGACATCCGTCTCCCGGGCAACCAGTTCTGCTAGCCCGCCGGTCGCGATGACGCGCATCTCCGGGCCCAGTTCCTTGCGGAAGCGGGCGACCATCCCCTCCACGAGCCCCACGTAGCCGAAGACGAGGCCGGACTGCATGCTGTGCACCGTGTTGCGGCCGATTGCCTGGGGCGGCGGGACGAGCTCCACGCGGGGCAACCTGGCGGTACGCTCGGTCAGGGCGGATGCGGCGACGGCGATGCCCGGCGCGATCGCTCCACCCAGGTAGTCGCCTTCCTCGGAGATGGCGTCGAAGGTCGTGGCTGTTCCAAAGTCCACCACGCAGGCGGGACCGCCGTACCTGCGAAAGGCGGCGGCGGCGTTGACGATGCGGTCCGCCCCGACCTCGCGGGGGTTATCCACGCGCACGCGCACGCCAGTGCGGACACCGGCATCCACCACCAGCGGGTCTACTGCCAGGTACCGTTGGCACAGTTCGACGAACTGCCCGGTGAGCGGAGGCACGACGCTTGCCATGACGGCATCGTGAATGTCTGCCGGGCGCCGGCCGGCCTGCGCGAAGAGCATGAGGAGCAACGCCCCGTATTCGTCGGCCATCCGCTCCCGGCCCGTGGCGATCCGCCAGTGATGGACGAGGCAATCCCCCTCGTAGATGCCCAGGACGATGTTCGTGTTGCCGATGTCGATGCACAGCAGCATCCA
>JBMFPK010000098.1:0-8464 GCA_049969155.1 Chloroflexia bacterium
CCCCTATGTGGAGCTTGCCCGCTTGGTAGGGGTGAGTGAAGCCACCGTGCGACGGCGGGTGGAGCGTCTGATCGCGGAAGGGGTCATCGAGGTTGTTGCTTGTGTGGATCCCCGGAACGTCGGGTTGGGGGTGGAGGCGCTTGTCTACCTCCAAGCTGAGCTGGACAAGTTGACGCATATTGGCCAGAGCCTGGCGGCGATGCCGGAGGTGCGAGAAGTGATGTACACTTCGGGGGCGCACGATCTGGTATTGCGCGTGGCCCTGGCCTCGAACGACGATCTCCTGCCCTTCCTGACCCGGCGGGTGGCGACGATCCCCGGGGTTAAATCGACCCAGACTTCTTACATCTTGCAGACGGAGAAGCACATCCACGACTGGCAGCTGCCCGAGCGGCCGGCCGCTCCCCCGCCCGCGCAGCCCCGGCCGCTGGTCCTTGTTGTGGATGACGATGCGGACTTTTGCGCCGCGGCGAGCATGGTGCTGGAGGCGGAGGGGTACCAGGTCATGGTCGCCTGCAACGGCCGGGAGGCGCAGGCTTTGCTGCAGGAGTACACTCCGTCGTTGATCCTGCTCGACCTGATGATGGAGACCCCGCTTGCCGGGCTGGAGGTACTGCGGGCCGTGCGGGAGGATGCGCGCCTGGGCACGGTTCCTGTGCTGGCCATTTCGGCTATCCGCTCGAGCGAGTGGGCTAGTGCTTTTCCTTCTCCCGAGCAGTTGCCCTTCGACGGCTTTGTGGATAAGCCGATCGAACCCGGGCTGTTGCTGGAAAAAGTGCATCGGCTGGTCGGGTGACGGCCCGTGGAGAAAGCCGTGCAAATCGAGCGTTACCGCTTTCCTGGGGATCGTTTCTACGATCGTCGGCACAACTGGGTGCAGGTCCAGGAGGGATTGGTGGTCCAGGGCGTCTCGGACTATCTATCTCAGGCCCGTGGGCAGGTGCTCTACCTGGACTTGCCGCGCCCTGGGCGGTGGGTCGCACAGGGCGAACCTCTCACCGCGCTCGAGGCCGAACAGGGGGTCATCCGTGTCCAGGCTGCGGTCAGCGGCGAGGTGGTGGCGGTAAACGAGCAGCTCCAACAGAATGTTGCCTTGATTTCTACCGACCCGTACGGGCAGGGCTGGCTAGTCAAGATCCGTCCTACCCGCGAGGAGGAACTTCAGCGGCTGACCCGGCCCGACGATCCCGCCTTCAAGGAATGGTTCCTGGTCTACCTTTCTGGGGAGATCTCGCGCCAGCTGGGGCGACCCGAGCGGGAGATGCTCTCCCTGCGGCGCGACTTGGAGCGCGCCTATCATCGTCTGGAAACGCTCTACCAGATCACCCGGGCGACGACCTCCACCATCCACCTGGAGCAGGTACTGCAGATGGTCGTGCGGCTCACTGCCGAGGCGCTGGATGCCAAGGGGTGTTCTATCCGGCTCCTGGACGATAGCGGGCAAGTGCTGCGCATTGTAGCGGCCTGGGGGCTGAGCGATCAGTACCTACGGAAAGGACCCGTGGAGGTGCGGCACAGCCTGATCGACCAGGAAGCGCTCCAGGGAAAACCGGTGATCGTGCTCGAGGCGCCGCTCGATCCCCGCTTTCAGTACCCCGAAGAGATCGAACGGGAGGGGATCTGTTCCGTCCTCTGTTGCCCCTTGATGGCGCGCGGACACGCGATCGGCGTAATTCGCGTCTACAGCGCGGCCTGCTACCGCTACGGCCAGGAGGAAGCGGACTTTTTGATGGCCATCGCGAGCGAGGTGGCCGTGGCTATCGCGAACGCGATAGCCTACCGGAAGCTCGAGGAGATCGACCGGGCCAAGTCGCAGTTCGTGCTCACCGTGACCCACGAGCTGCGTGCGCCTGTGGCCACCGTACAGAGCCTGCTCCGGGTGATCCTGGGGGGATACGCTGGCCAGGTGTCCCCCAAGCAGAAGGAACTGATCGAGCGCGCGGAACGCCGCATTCTGTTCCTGCAGCAACTGGTCGACGACCTGCTGGACCTCGCTGCCGGCAAGACAGAGCATCTCGCCGAGACCCCACGCCCGGTGGCGCTCAACCCCTTGGTAACCAAGGTCGTCGCACAGTTGCGACCTGTGGCCGAAGAGAAATCCTTGGACCTACGGGTGTATGTGCCGCACGAGGTGCTCACCGTTCTGGCGGTGGAGGACGGGATCGAGCGCATCCTGGTGAACCTGGTGGGGAATGCCATCAAGTACACGCTTCCGGGGGGGCGTGCCGAGGTCACACTGGAGCGTTGCGGGAACGAAGCGGCGCTGATCGTGTCCGATACCGGCATCGGCATCCCGGAGGATGCGTTGCCCCATCTGTTCGAGGAATTCTTCCGTGCTGAGAATGCCCGTGCGATCGAACGGGAGGGCACCGGCTTGGGGCTTTCCATCGTGAAAAACCTGGTCGAGCGGTACGGGGGGCGGATCGGGGTAGAAAGTCGGTTGGGCCATGGCTCGACCTTTACCGTCTACTTCCCACTCGTGGAAGCTACGGTAGATGACGGAAATCGCAAGTATGGCGCGGATTGGTGACGAAATGCGTCGCATTCGGACATTTGTCCTCCGTTCTTTTGACAAACGTCCCGGATTGTGCTATGATTCCCGATGTCGCGGGCTTGCGAGGCGGAAGGCATGGCGCTCAAGACGTTTGACCTGACCCGCGAGATGTTGGACCATGCCTTCTCGGGCCTGGTTGCTCCGGACAAAGAGAGGCTGCTGAGTTGCGTTCAATGTGGCAGCTGCACGGCTTCGTGTCCGACCGCATACGCGATGGACTATACGCCTCGCCAGTTGTGGCGGCTGATCCAGGTCGGGCTGCGCGAGGAAGTCCTTTTAAGCAATTCCTTTTGGCTTTGCACTGCCTGCTATGCGTGCAACACGCGCTGTCCCCGCGGCATCCCCACGATGGAGACGATGCTCGAACTGAAAGCGCTGGCGGCACGGGAGCGTGGCGGGATGCCGCTTCCGCTGCAGGAGCGCTGTCAGTTTGTCACGGCGACGCACAACGTGGCGGGGGAAGACAACGCCCTACGGCTTTCCTGGGCGCTCAACCTTCCTGCGACAAGCGGGGAGTACACGCGGCCGCGGCGTGCCGAGCTGGCCTACTTCGTGGGATGCTACGGGGCGTTCTTCCCGCTGGCCTATGGTGTGCCGCAGGCGATGGTGCAGCTGCTCGAACAGCTGGGGGTTTCGTTTACCACGTTGGGTACGGAAGAATGGTGCTGTGGCTACCCGTTGCTCGTTGCGGGGTGTCGCGAGGAGGCTGCGGCCGCCGCGCGGCACAATTTGGAGGCGCTAGAGCGAACGGGCGCCTCGCGTGTGGTTACGGCCTGCGCGCACTGCTACCGCGTCTGGCGAGACGTGTACCCTCAGCTTCTGCCCGGCCAGAGTTTGCCTTTGGTCGAGCACTCGAGCACCCTGCTTTTGCGGGAGTTCGCACGCCAGGGGATTGCCCCTTCTCCGGTAGAAGCGGTGGTGACGTATCACGATCCTTGCGACCTGGGGCGCCAGTGTGGCCTGTACGAGCCGCCGCGGCAGCTCCTCGGGATGATTCTCGACCTGAAGCTCGTCGAGATGGTCAATTCGGGCGAAGGAGCCATCTGCTGCGGTGGCGGGGGGAATCTGTCCTGGCTGCGGGACGATGTCGCGATGGAACTGGGCCGTCGGCGGCTGCGGCAGGCGGTCGATGCGCGGGTGAACGCGCTGATCACGGCCTGCCAGTTGTGTCGTCACACGCTGAGCCGCACTGCCCATCGCTTGGGGGCCCGGCTGCGGGTGTACGACCTGGTGGAGTTGCTCTGGAGCGCGGTCTCCGGTCGGCCCCTCGACATTCCCGAGGCCCGCTGGTCGGTTTCGGGTGGCCCGCCGGGGGTGGGCGGTGCTGAGCCGCTTGCGGGCAGGAAGGCGTAGCGGCGGGCAGAGGTTAGAATAGGCGGCATTCGCTTCGGTACGAGCTCGGAGGATACCAGGATCTTTTCGCGGAAGCAGGTTCCCAAGAGGTTCCGGAGGAGGTACGCTGCGATGGCCCTTCAGTCGTTCAACCTGACCCGGGAGATGCTCGACCACACCTTCGCTGAGACGGTGGCCCCGGACCGGGAGAAGCTGCTCACCTGCATCCAGTGCGGCACCTGCACGGCTTCCTGCCCCACGGCCTACGCGATGGAGTACACGCCGCGCCAGCTCTGGCGACTGATCCAGGTGGGATTGCGCGACGAGGTGCTGCAGAGCGACACCTTCTGGCTCTGCACGACCTGCTACTCGTGCACGATCCGTTGTCCGCGGGGCATTGCGGTCACCGAAACGATGGCCACGCTGAAGCGCCTCTCGGTGGCCGAGGGCGTGGAGAAAAAGGACCGCAGCGCGCGATTCTACGAGACCTTTATGGAGGTCGTGCGCGACACCGGGCGCATGCACGAAACGCTTCTCATGGTGCGTTGGTTGCTCAAGACGAACCCCCTGCAGGCTTTTTCCTTCGCGCGGCTCGGGCTGGCGCTCCTGCGCAGGGGCAAGATGCCGCTGCGGCCGACGCGCATCCGGGGGCTTGACCAGATCAAGGCGATGTACAACAAGGTGCGCGAGATGGAGCAGAAGGAGGAGATTCTGCGATGAAGTACGCCTACTATCCCGGCTGCACGCTGGAGACGGCTGCGCGCGAGTACGATGTTTCGGCCCGCGCTGTCTTTCGGGAACTCGGAGCGGAACTGACCCCGATTCCGGACTGGAACTGCTGCGGTTCCTCGCCTGCGGAGTCGGTGGATTACTTGCTCTCGATCGCCTTGCCTGCGCGGAACCTAGCCCTGGCGGAGCAGATGGGCCTGGATATCGTCGCCACCTGCAGTTCCTGCTACCTGAGTCTCTTCAAGGTGGAGAAACACTGTCAGCGGGATCCCTCTCTGCGGGCCCGCCTGAAGGAGATCCTTGGCGCGGCCGGCTTGACTTACCAGGGCAAGGTGCGCGTTCGCCATATGCTGGACGTCATTGCGAACGATATCGGCCCGGAGAAGATCCAGGCCCGGATGCGCCGCAGTCTCCGGGGCCTGCGCGTGGTGCCCTACTATGGTTGCCAGACCGTACGCCCGTTCATGGAGTACGACGGCCCCGATCTGCCGGAATCGATGGACCGGCTTCTGGCAGCGATGGAAGCCGATGTGGTGCCCTACCTCTACAAGACGCGCTGCTGCGGAGGTATCCTGATTACCTCGACCAAGGATGTGGGCATCAAGCTGGTCTCCGACCTTCTGGCCGAGGCCGACGGTGCGGACTGCATCGTCACCGTTTGCCCTCTGTGCCAGATGAATCTGGATGCCTATCAAGCAGAGGCCTCCCGGAAGCTGGGCCGGCGGATCAATATCCCGGTGCTGTACCTGACGCAGTTGATGGCCCTGGCATTCGACCTTCCGGACAGCGATATCCTGCTTCAGAAGAACATCGTCTCGCCCAAGCCGGTACTGCAAAAGCTGGGCGTGCTCGGATGAAGATCGGTGCCCGGGCAGGCGCGCGGAAGGGCAGACCCTTCCAGCGGCCGGGATAAATCGGATGAAATTGCGGGAGATTGTCGAGATCGTCCAAGGGACACCCGTTTTCGAGGCCGACTTGGACATCGAGGTAAGCTGCGGCGGAGCAGCAGATCTCATGAGCGACGTATTGGCCTTGGTGGAGCCCGGTGCCATCCTGCTGACGGGGCTATGCAATCCGCAGGTGGTCCGCACGGCAGAGATGGCCGACATCGTGGCCATCGTGTTCGTCCGCGGCAAGCAACCGATGCCGGAGACCGTCGCTCTGGCGAAGGAAAAGGGGATCCCGCTCGTGACTACCGCCCTCCCGATGTTCGAGGCCTGCGGGCGGTTGCACAGGGCTGGTCTGCGCAGCTGCAACATTTCATGCCGCATTCCCTGGCGAACTGCGGATGACCCGGATGAACGGCTCCAATAAGCTGCTATGGCCGAGATCACCCGTCTTCAGGAACTGGCCTACGAAGTCAAGATCGCAGAGGTGATGACGAAGGACGTGATCTCTGTGTCACCCGAGAACACGATGGCCGAGCTCCGGATCGTCCTGCGGGACCACCGCATCTCGGGCGTGCCGGTCCTGGATCACGGCGAGATGGTCGGCATCATCAGCGTCGAGGATCTGATCAAGGCCCTGGTGGCTGGGGAGATGGGTGCTCGGGTAAGCGAGAAGATGACCCGCAACCCCGTGACCGTGCGAGCCGACGAATCGGTAGTGATGGCCATCCGCTACTTCAACCGCCATGGCTACGGCCGTTTTCCGGTCGTCGACCGCGACGGGAAACTGGTTGGCATCCTGACCCGGGGGGATATCATCCGTGGTCTCCTGAAGCAGCTGGAACTGGAATACCACCGTGAGGAGGCGCTTCGCTATCGAGTCAGCCATATTTTCGAGGAACTTATTTCCGACCTGACGAGCATCACCCTGCGTTGCCGGGTAGAAGCCCACGACTTTGACCGTGCGGGTGAGGCCTCCAGTAAGATCAAGCGAGCGCTTACACGCCTGGCCGTTCCCCCGCAAATCGTGCGGCGGGCCGCCATCGTGACTTACGAACTGGAGATGAACATTATCATCCATACGACGGAAGGAGGCGAAATCCTGGCCGAAGTTCAGCCGGATCGGATCGTCATCCGTGCCGTGGATACCGGCCCCGGCATCCCGGACATCGTCCAGGCGCTACAGCCGGGTTTCTCGACCGCTCCGGACTGGGTGCGGGAGATGGGTTTCGGGGCCGGTGTGGGGTTGAACAACGTGCAGCGTTGCGCCGATGAGATGTGGATCGAATCGCCGGGGAGCCGCTGGACCTGGGTGAAAACGGTGATCTACCTGACCCATGGAAACCGGCCGGCCGAGGAAGCGGCATAAGTGCGGAGGCGCCGAGGATGGATGTGGGGACGGTCGCACGCGAACTGGGGTTGGAAGTCCGAACCGCGGGATCGAAGCTCGGGCGCGAGGTGACCGGTGGGTATGCCTCGGACCTCCTGAGCTGCGTGATGGCCCGGGCTCAGCCCGGGAACATCTGGGTCACGTTGCAGGGGCATCCAAACATCGTCGCTGTGGCGAGCCTCCTGAATCTTGCCGGGATCGTGGTGACCGAGGGGGTGACGCCCGATCCGACCACTCTTTCCAAGGCGGAGGAAGAGGGCATCCCGATCCTCACCACGCCGCTGACGACCTATACCGTGGTCGGGAAGCTCTTCGCCCTGGGCATCCCGGGGGCCGAGCGGCCGGTGTGATCCGGCTCGATGCCCATGCGCGAACTGAGCCTGCACATCCTGGATGCTTTGGAGAACGCACTGGAGGCTGGTGCGAGCAGGGTCGAGCTGACGATCGATGAGGATCCACAGGCGGATCGATTGCACATTACCATCCGAGATAACGGCCGCGGAATGAGCGCGGAGCAACTCGCCCGGGCGTTTGACCCGTTTTATACCACCCGGAAGACGCGCCATGTCGGGTTGGGTCTGCCGCTCTTCAAAGCGGCGGCCCAGCGCTGCAACGGCGATTTGACGCTCACCTCTCGGGAAGGCCAGGGGACAACGCTACAGGCTACGTTCCAGTACAGCCACATCGATCGTGCACCTCTGGGCGATATGGTGGGCACGCTCCTGGCCTTCTTGCTTCGGGGGCAATGCGACCTGGCTTACCGTCACCGGGTGGGCGAGCGCGAGTTCGCCTTCGATACCGCCGAAATCCGTGCCACCTTGGGGGGTATCCCCCTTTCTCACCCCGAAGTGGTGCGGTGGCTGCAGGCGTTCATCGCCGAGGGCGAAAAGGCGTTGATCGTTGATCGCTGATCGTTCAGGTGGTGGAATTGCGCTTCTTCACGGCGGATCTGCACATCCATACGGTGCTTTCGGCCTGTGCCGAGGTGGAGATGCTCCCCGCGCTCATCGTCGAGCGGGCGAAAGAGCTGCGGCTAGGCCTCATCGCCGTGACTGACCACAACTCGGCGGAGAACGCCGAGGCGATGCTCTCGGCGGCCGAAGGCAGCGGAATCGCTGTCCTGCCGGGGATGGAACTCCAGACCCGTGAGGAGGTGCATCTCCTGTGCCTCTTCGATACCCTGGAGCAGGTGCGGCGCTGGCAGGAGGAGGTGTACGCCCGCCTGCCCGCGCTCAAGAACCGGGAGGAGATCTTCGGGGTGCAGATCGTGCTGGATGGCTACGGGAATGCCGTTGGACGGAACGAGCGACTGCTCTTGACCTCGACCTCGTTTTCGATGGAAGAGGCGGTGCGGCGGGTGCGGGCCCTGGGCGGGTTGTGTCTTCCCGCGCATGTGGACCGGCCGGCCTACTCGGTGATCGCCAACCTGGGCTTCATCCCGCCCGGGCTGGGTGTGCCCGGGGTGGAGATCTCTCCCTGCGTAGGCCCCCGGGAAGCGCGGGAGCGTTTTCCCCAGCTGCGCGACTACGGCCTGATCGCAGGTGGAGACGCGCACCGGTTGAAGGAGGTCTC
>JBMFPK010000099.1:0-8367 GCA_049969155.1 Chloroflexia bacterium
CGTTCGTCACCCATGGCCGCACCGGGATCGTCTTCAGTGGCAGGGCGGCGATCCGTTCGGCCAGGGCCCAGGTGATCTCGGTGCCTGCCGAGGCGACCAGCTCGCCGGTCGCCGGATCGACGAGATCCTCGCGCAGGATGTGGCCGGCCAGCAGGTGCGCCTTGTTTTCCACCTCACGGATGACCTTGCGGTAGGGGGTTTCGATAAAGCCCAGCGGGTTGACGCGGGCATAGCAGGCCAGGCTGCCGATCAGGCCGATGTTGGGGCCTTCCGGCGTCTCCACGGGACAGATGCGGCCGTAGTGGGAATGGTGGACGTCGCGCACCTCGAAACCGGCCCGATCGCGGGACAGACCGCCGGGGCCGAGGGCAGAGAGCCGCCGCTTGGTGGTCAGTTCGGCCAAAGGGTTCGTCTGATCCATGAACTGGGAGAGCTGGCTTCCCCCGAAAAACTCGCGGATGGCCGCAACCAGGGGGCGGATGTTGATCAGGCTGCTCGGCGTGACCGTTTCGGGGTCGCTGACCGTCATGCGCTCGCGGATGATGCGTTCGATCCGCAGCAGGCCGATGCGGAACTGGTTCTGGATCAGCTCGCCCACGGTGCGCACCCGGCGGTTGCCCAGGTGGTCGATGTCATCCGGGTCCCCCCATCCGTTGTTCAGCCGGATCAGCTCCTCGACGATGCGGACGATGTCCTCGCGGGTCAGGGTGCGCTGGGTGAGCGGCGGAGGTTCCACATGGCTGCGCACGACGCGCACGTAGAAGCGGCTGCACAAGTGCTCGAAACCGTACTCCTCGGGGCCGATCAGCAGGTCTTGCCCTTCCTGGCACATCCCGCACTCAGGGCAGATGTACCAACCGCACTCGGGGCAGATCTCCACGCGGGTGGAATCGATGCGGTGGGCCTCGTCGCGCCAGCAGGCGACGGTCTCACCGGCGAGCGCCAGTTCGGCGATCTGCCGGGTCTGCACCCGCAGCGCCTCCAGCTGCTCGCCCTGGATCGGCCGGCTCTGGTTGGACCGCTCCAGCCACCAGATGCGCTCCTGGAGCATCCGCTCAAGGAGTTCCTCCGAGAGCCCGTTTGCGCGTGCCTCTTGCCACAGTTCCAGCCAGATGCGTCGCCGTTCGAGCCCTTCTTTCACCTCCGGCTCCAGGTGCAGGTTCTCCCAGAGCCGACGGTTCAGCTTGTAGCGCCCCACCTTGGCCAGGTTGTAACGCCGTTCGTCGAAGAGCATCGATTCGAGCAGGTTGCGCGCGTTCTCCAGCGTTGGGGGGTCTCCCGGGCGTAGGCGCCGGTAGATCTCGAGGAGTGCTTCCTCCTGCGTGGTCGTCGGGTCGCGCGCCAGTGTCGCTTCGATGTACGAGCGCTCGGCCGAGGTGTCCACGTGCTGGAAGAGGGCGCGGATCTCCTCGTCGGTCGCGTAGCCGAGGGCGCGGAGCAACATCGTGACCGGGATCTTGCGCCTGCGGTCCATCTTGACCGAAAGGACGTTGCGCCGGTTCGTCTCAAAATCCAGCCACGCACCTCGGGCAGGGATCAGTTTGGCGATGTAGAGGGGCTGGCCTTCGGTGGTTTCTTCTTTGTACTGGAAGTAAACGCCCGGCGAGCGCACGAGCTGGGAGACGACCACCCGCTCCGCCCCGTTGATGATGAAGGTGGCCTTGTCCGTCATCCAGGGGAAATCCCCGAAGAAGATCTCCTGTTCGCGGATCTCCCCGGTTTCCTTCATCCGCAGCTGCACGCGCACGCGCAGGGGGCGGGCATAGGTCGCATCCCGTTCCCGTGTCTCGCGCTCGTCGTAACGGGGTTCGCCGAAGTAGTAGTCGAGGAAGTAGAGCTCCATCTTCCTCCCGGTGAAATCCTGCACCGGCGAGATCTCGTCGAGCACCTCGCGCAGCCCTTCCTCGACGAACCAGCGGAAGGACTCGAGCTGCGTCTCGATCAGGTGGGGAAGTGGCAGGATCTCCGGGATGCGGGAGAACGAGTGCCGCGGTGGCCGGTCGACCTCCGCGATGGGATGTCGTGGTCCTGGCAGGATGCTCTCCATGACGACCTTCTTTTCCTGGGATACTGTGGCAATACTCGGCATCGGATTCACGCTCCTCCGATACAGCCTGTCGGACCGTCCCTACAGCCCTCGCTGCCCTGCCTCAGCGCGGCAAGGCAGGGTGGGGAAAGCCAGCAGGATGACCCGTCGAAAGGGGGTATGTGGGGGAGAGGCCGCAAGCGCAACCGATGGCGCCACTGGACAAAACCGCCCGTTCCAGGTATAATGCACCGTGGACCGCCTGGTTGCCACCGAAACATGCTGCCCGAATATGCGACCTTCGGGCCTGCCCATCGCCAAACGAACGGGAGCACGGATCGCCGGTAGATCATCTGGCTATCCGCCTCCCGTAGGAACGTCGACCGCTGTGCCCCACCCCGAGGAGACACATGCCCCCGCCTGAGAAGACTTCAAAAAAACAATATATCACAAAAAACCCAATTTGTCAAATCGCCCTGTTGCTCATCGCCGCGGGCGCCCTTGGGCTCCTCTTGGGCTTGGTTCTCTGGTGGGACAATGCCTCGGAGAGGGGCGTCGTGTGGGGGGCCGATCTCCCGCGCATCGCGGAAGCGGACGTCCCGCCGCTTGGGGTGAACCTGTTCCTCGACCGAGAGCCTGAGGAAGCGACGATCCGCCGCACCCTGGCCTTTACGCGCGACATGGGTGCCCACTGGGTGAAGCAGCTCTTCCCCTGGGAACAGATCGAGCCCGACGCCAAGGGGGATTTCTGGGACGAGCGCTACGGCCGGAGCACCTGGGAGCATTACGACCGGATCGTGCAGCTGTGTCAGGAGTACGGCCTGGAGCTGATCGTGCGGCTCGACCGGCCTCCGCCGTGGGCCCGTGCCCGCGTCCTGGCCTCACCCCGCCTGCAGGCTGCGCTCGCGGAGGATCCTACGAGGGATATTACCGGGCCGCCGGACCGCCTAGAGGATTACGGCGACTATGTCTATGCCGTGGTCTCGCGGTACCGCGGGCAGGTCCGCTACTTCCAGCTGTGGAACGAGCCGAACCTGGCCAACGAGTGGAACTGGGAGCCGATCGATCCGGAACGCTTCGTGGAACTGCTCCGCATCGGTTACACGCGCGCGAAAGAGGCGAATCCGGAGGCGGTCATCCTCTTCCCCAGCCTGGCCCCGAACGACGGCCTGGACCCGCGCCATATGAGCGACCTGGAGTTCCTCCGCCGGGTGTACGAAGCGGGCGGAGGGGCCTATTTCGACATTATGTCGGCGCAACTCTATGGCCTCGGACAGCCCCCCTACGAGCGCTCGCCGGTGGGCCTGGACCGCAGGAAATGGCGCCTGATCACACGCACGGACGTCTCCCGGGTCGTGCTGCTGCGCGAGATCATGGAGCGGTATGGCGATGCCGGGAAGGCCGTCTGGGTGGGAGAACTCGGGTGGCACTCCACGCCCGCGGGCTGGACCGGCCGGCCGAGCATCGCCGGCCCCAGCGTGAGCGAGGAGACCAAGGGCGCCTACATCGTGCAGGCGCTGGAACGATCGCTTGCCGAGTGGCCGTGGATGGGGGTGCGCAACATCTGGTTCCTGCGCTGGGGTGGCCCTCCCCCAGACCCCGACGATCCGACGATCTTTTTCCAGCTGGTCACTTACGATTTCCGCACCCTCCCGGCCTATGAGGCCGTGCGGGCCTGGGCCGCCTCGCCCCTCCTGGGAGTCGGTTACCATCGGATGGCCGGACCGACGGAGTGGGAAGGGGCGTTCCTCGGCACACGGCTGGATCTGCTCCTTCCCGCAGGGGCCGATCCCGGAGCGCTGCGCGTCGAGGTGGACGGTATGCCTTGCCGCTTGCGCTTCGACCGGCGCGAGGGTGCCGAGGACCGCTACATCGCCGCGACACGCCTGGCGGACGGACGGCACACCGTGCGCGTGGGTGCACCCGAGGGGCTCCTGCAGGGCTGCTACGTCGTGCGGGAACCGCGCGCCCCGTGGCGCATTCCGGCGCTGACCTTCCTCCTGGCCGGGGCGCTGGTGGCCACGGTCGCCCTTCTCGTGGTCCGGCTGCCGGCCGTCGTCGAACCGGTCTGGGAAGCCTTCTGGCGGGAGCTGGAGCGGTGGCGTGCCCTCCCCGAACGGTGGCAGGCGCTGATCGTGTGGGGTGGCATGGCGCTGGCCCTCGCGCTGCCCGTGCGCTACGATTTCCTTCCGCTGGCCGCGCTGGCCTTTCTCATCCTGGTGCTTCTCGCGCTCTACCGCCTGGACTTCGCGCTCCACGTGCCGGTCTTTCTGATCCCCTTCTACCTCGTGGAGGCCACACTGGGCGGGAAGCACTTTTCCCTGCTCGAAGTGGCCGTGCTGGGCTGCGCCGTAGCCGGCGGCCTGCGGTGGATGCGGGAAGGGTTTCTCCTGCCCGTCAACCGGGCGAGGGAAGGCGCCGTTCTCCTGCCCGCGCTCGCCTTCCTCCTGATCTGCACGGGCTCGCTCTTCTGGAGCACCGATCCGACCCTGATCGCAGCAGAAGGGGTCTCGCTCCAGCACATCTCGCTACGCGAGTATCGGGTGGTCATCGTGGAGCCGTTGCTCCTCTACCTTCTCCTGCGCGCGGCCGGCCGGCGGGATCCGGGGAGGGTATGGGGGTTCGCGGATGCGCTGGTCGTGAGCGGGAGCCTGGCCGCGCTGGGCGGACTCGTGCAGGTCTTTTCGCCCTCGCTTCACGCCGAGGTGGCGGACGGGGTGCGGCGGGCGACCTCTGTCTACGGCACCTTTTCGGCGAACGCGCTGGCGCTCTTCTTGGGGCGCGTCCTCGCGGTGGCCATTGCCGGAACGCTCTTCCTGCCGCAGGGAAGGCGGAAGTGGCTGTACTTTGGCGCTCTTGCGCTGATGGGGGCGGCCTTCTTCCTGACCTACTCGCGCGGGGGATACCTTGCCCTGGCGGTAGTGCTGCTCCTCTACGGGCTCCTGCGCAGCCGGTGGCTCCTGGGCGCGGAGGTAGGGCTGGGGGCAGCGGGAGCGCTTTTGGCGTGGCGGATCGGGGCGCTGGGGCGCGTGCTGGCGCTGGACACCTTCCGTAACCGGCTGACGATGTGGCGCAACAGCTGGGCGCTCGTGCGGGAAGCCCCGTGGCTGGGATTGGGGCTCGACGCCTTCTACCATCACTACACGCGCCGCTACCCGGGCCTGGAGGCCTACCGAACTCCCCACAACGTGGTCCTGGAGTTCTGGACGCGGCTGGGGCTGCTGGGGGTCGCAGCGGGGGTGTGGCTCTACGGGACCTTCTTCGCGCGGGGCAGCCGGCTCTACAGGGATCTACACCACCCGGCGGCGCGTGTGCTCGTGCTGGGCTTGCTCGGGAGTGTCACCTACGGGCTGGCCCATGGCCTGCTCGATGGGGCGTTTTTCGCCCCCGACTGGGCCTGCCTCTTCTGGATCGCGCTGGCGATCGTCGATGGACTGTCCGCAGCACCCCCTACAGGTATGCCCGCTCGGTGACCCGGTCGAAGACGTGCATATGGGCCATATTGAGTGCCACCTCCATCTTCTGGCCCGGACGGACGCGCGTGCGGGCGTCCACGCGGCCCAGGAAGCTGTGCGGACCGCTCAGGAGGTAGAGGTACATTTCCGCGCCCAGCAGCTCGATGACGTCGACGGTCACCTCCACGCGGTCAGTTCCCGGGAGGCCGGAGGGCAGGAAAGCGGCGTCGTAGATATCCTCCGGGCGGATGCCGAAGATGACCTCTTCCGGCGCGTTGCGCGCGCGCAGCGTCGCGGCCTGCTCCGGCGGCACCCGGACGCGGAAAGATCCCACATCGACATAGAGCGTGTCCCCCTCGGCGACGAGGCGGGCATCGAAAAAGTTCATCGCCGGGCTGCCGATAAAGCCGGCCACGAACTTGTTGGCCGGGTGGTCGTAAAGGTTCTGGGGGGTATCGAGCTGCTGGAGGACGCCGGCCTTCAGCACGGCGATGCGCGACCCCATGGTCATCGCCTCGACCTGATCGTGGGTCACGTAGACGACCGTCGTCCCCAGCCGCTGGTGCAGCTTGATCAACTCTGCCCGCATTTGGACGCGGAGCTTCGCGTCCAGGTTGGAAAGCGGCTCGTCCATCAGGAACGCCTGGGGCTCGCGCACGATTGCCCGGCCCAGCGCGACGCGTTGCCGCTGGCCGCCGGAGAGGGCGCGGGGCTTGCGGTCCAGCAGGTCTTCGATCCCCAGGATGCGGGCGGCTTCCAGCACCCGCCGGTGGATCTCGGCCCGTGGCATCTTGCGCATCCGCAGCCCGAACGCCATGTTGTCGTAGACGGACATATGGGGGTAGAGGGCGTAGGATTGGAAGACCATCGCGATGTCGCGATCCTTCGGGGGGACATCGTTCACCACGCGGTCGCCGATCTTGATGATCCCTTCCGTGACCTCTTCCAGGCCGGCGAGCAGGCGCAGGGCGGTGGACTTGCCGCAGCCCGAGGGACCCACGAGCACCAGGAATTCCTTATCCTCGACAAAGATGCTCAGGTCCTGGATCGCCACCACCTCGCCGAAGCGCTTGGTCACGTGTTCGTAGGTGATGCTGGCCATTTTCTGTCCTCCTGGTCTGCTAACCCTTGACCGCACCAAGGGTCAGCCCGCTCACGATATAGCGCTGGAGCGCGAAAAAGACCCCCGTGACGGGGATGGACACGAGGATCGACATGGCAGCGAAATTCGCCCAGGGGGTGTTCCGCTCGCCCTGCATACCGTAGAGCGCCATCGCCAGGGTAAAGTTGTTCGGGTTAGTCAGGAACTGCCAGGACAGGACGAACTCGGTCCACCCGGAGATAAAGCCGAAGAGGGCCGTGACGGCCAGGCCCGGGACGGCCAGCGGAAGCATGATCTGGACGAACGTCTGGGTGGGGGAAGCCCCGTCGATGCGGGCAGCTTCCTCCAGTTCCTTCGGGATGGTATCGATAAAGCCCTTCATGTTCCAGATGGAGAAGGGCAAGGCGCCGGCCACCATGGCGATGCCCACGCCGAGCAGGGAGTTGCGCAGGACGAACGGTTCCCCCTCAGTGACCACGCGCAGCCCCACGACCTCGAGCAACGTGCCCAGCGAAAGACAAAACACCGGCAGCAAGAGCCAGCGCCATCCTTCGGGGCGGTGCAGCAGCCGCCACAGCAACAGGAACAGTCCGAGCACCACCAGGACTCCCCCTGCGGCCCACAGGAGGATCTGGAACACCTTGGGCCGCACGCTCACCGCGTTCAGGATGACAAAGAGCGGTGCAAGGGTGGCCACCGAAGGCATCATCAGGACGATCACGAACCCGAGCATCCCTGCCTGCCGGCCCGGGAAGTTGAACCGGGAAAAGGCGTAGGCGGCCGTCGTCCCCACCAGGATGCAGAAGAAAGAAACGCCTGCCGCCAGCAGCGTGCTGTTCAGGAGCAGACGAGGAAAACCGACGGGATTGAAGGTGGGGCGCTTGATGACCGCGGCGAAGGAACGGATGGAGGCGCTCCGCCAGTCGATCACTGCGCGCCCGCTCGTCCAGATGGCGGGGCTCTGGCGGGCGTCGCTCAGGTCGGTCTTGGAGATGCTGGACGAGCGCCGGCCGTTGCACAGGAGCATCCGTTCTCCGGAGAGCCAGTAGGCCGGCTCGTGGACGGTTTCTACCCGGTAGCCCTGCGGACAGCTGTAGCGGGCCTCGCCCTCCTTCTCCTTGAGTACCAGATAGCAGGACGGTTCGTCCCCTTCGGCCAGCGGCGTGACGAGATCTCCTTGCGGCAGGCTTTCGAGGATCCCCCAGTGGAGCAGATAGTTATCCAGAAGCCACAGAGTCGGTTTCCCCACGCGCTTCAGGCTCCAGGCCTTGGGGACGGCATAGGGACGACCCTCCAGCACCACCCACCCGTCCGGCCGCACGGCCTCTTCCAGCCGCAGGAGCGCGGCGACCTCGATCTCTTCCGGCAGCTGGGTGATCTGCCCCGGAAAGGCCAGGGAAGTCGCACCTTCCGGGAGCGGGACAACCGGACGCCAATCGAGGATCATCCCCTCGATCGTCCAGATGCTGGGAAGGAGCAGGTCTGCGCGCGACCATCCCTCCGGGAGGCGGTAGTAAATCCCCAGGACATCCACGGCGTCCGGGTCTTCCGGGGAAGCGTGCGCCATTCGGATAACGTTCGATTCGGGCGGGAGCGGGAAACGCTTCGGCGCGACGCGCAGCAGGTTCGCCGGGATCCGGGTGACGATCGACAGGTCCAGCGGGCGGAGGATGTCCCGGGGATCCATCGCCATTCCCACGACCCAGAGGACGGGAAAGAGGACGCTCGCCAGGACAAGGAGGCACACGAGCTGAGCGAGCACCTGGCGCGCTGCGTTGCGCCAG
>JBMFPK010000100.1:0-347 GCA_049969155.1 Chloroflexia bacterium
GATCCGGGTCCAGAAGTTCTTCCCGCTCGTTCCACCCGACCACTGTTCCGTAGTGTCGACCACCACCTCGCCGTCGATCGACCAGCGGCGCGTCCACTCCCAGCCGTTCTGCATCCCCTGATAGTCGAAAAAGCCGTACAGTTCGCCGATACCGCTGGGGAAAACGGTGCCTGGGTTCAGGGGGTTCCCCTGCCGATCCTCTCCCCGCGCGAAGGTAATCTGGCCGAAGACCTGGTTCACCGCGGTTCCGGCGACGTAAAAGTCCGAGGTCGCCCCAAGCCGCGTGCCGATGTACAGTTCCAGCCGGTAGTTCCCGGTGGGAAAGCCGCCCGAGCGCGAAAGGGAAA
>JBMFPK010000100.1:357-8332 GCA_049969155.1 Chloroflexia bacterium
GCGCGGGCCCGTCCTTCGTCTCCACGGTCCTGCCGCCCTCGTACAACCGGTACGACCAGCGCGTCGAGGTCTCCATATTCTGGTAGTCGAAGGTGGCGGTGATCTTCCGCACCCCCGCGGGCAGGGCATACTCGTTTCCGGCATCGTCCCTCAAGCGGAGGTTCAGGAAGGCCGGAGCCTTCGGCACCGTTCCCCCGACCCTCACGCTCTTGGAGCCCAGTTTCTGGCCGTCGTAGTAGAGCTGGAACTCGTAGGTGCCGTCCTCGAGCGGCTCGTCGCTGACACTGATCCACCAGTTCCCCTCCGGTCCGCCGCTCCAGGTGCCGGCCTGCCAGACATCCTCGTAGGTTCGGCCGTTGTACACGAGCACCGGGTGCCACGGGGTGCCGTCCTGGAAGTTTGCATAGTCGAAGAAGAGGTAGATCACCTCCGTGCCCGAAGGGAACGAGTCGACCACCGTCGTGGGCTGGTCGTATTCATTTGCCCCCGGGGCAAAGAAAAGGCGGCTGACCCGCGCCGGCCCGCTCGGCCGTGCCGTTGGCTGGGGCAAAGTGGTCGGCTGCGGTCCCAATCCCCGCGCGGCCGCTTCGATCAGCGGCTTGGCGAGGTTGATCGGACGGAGCGCGTTGATGAAACCGCCCATGGGGACGCAGGTGTCGTTCTCGTCGATCTTGCCATCCCCGTTCGTATCGGCGATGTAGCGGCAATCGACGATCCGATCCGCCGTTCCGGCCCCTCCCTGCGTCGGGACGCCGATGAGCAGGCCGCTATCGTCCACCGCCGTACCGCCGCTGTTCCCTCCAGCGATCGTGGCGTCCGTCTTGATCCAGGCACGCCCGGCGATCCCGCGCTCCAGGGTAAAGCCGCTCACATCGCCGCTCGTCAGGGTGATCGTCTCCCCGCCGATCCCCGGATAGCCAAAGATCGTGATCGGGTCCCCGATCTCCAGTTCGTCGGAATCGCCCAGCGGCACCGTGGGGAGGTTCAGGCTCGCCCGGTCCACCGGGGTGCCGTCCAGGGTGTGGGTCACCCGGATGACTGCCAGATCCAGATGCGGGTCATATTGCACGACCTCGGCCAGGTAGGTCGGCTGGGGCGGCTGATCGGAACGGACGGTGAGGGAAACGATCAGCACATCCCGGTCGTACTCGGGGTCGTCCCACATCGCCCGGGGGTAAGCCACGTGGCAGTTCGTGAGGATCAGGCCGTCTGGAGAGACGATCGTGCCCGATCCGGTCCACTTCGGCGTTAGGTTCTTGCCCTCGCGGTCGGCCGCCACGATCTGCACCACGGCCTTCACGATCTTCTGACGCGTCGGGCGGTCGAGAGCCTGTGCAGGCAACACCCCAAGCGCCGCGGCCACGACGAGCAGGGCGAGCAACAGGCCGGCTGCCCGGATGAAACGCATGCTCTTCATCATACCCTCCTCCTTGCCCACGCCGGGGCTAGGGCTGCAACTGCAACGAGCGCAGGAACGCCTCGAACTGCCTCTGCGCCTTCGGGTAGTTGGCTTCGGCCGCCGTGAGGGTCACCACATAGGCATGATCCCCGACAAGCAAGAGGTACTCCTCTCCCAGCATGACCACCGGGAGCGTGCTCAGGAACGGGTTGCTGTTTGGCTCGACATAGGCAAAGGTCACGTGCAGCGCTGGCACGTTCCCACCGAACGCCGCCGTTTCGGTCACCACCTCCAGCGGGCGGTAGGCAAGCCATCCGCGTTCCAGCACGAGCACCTGCTCCACCGCCCCTAGCGGGTTGGGCGCCCGCGGCGGCAGAGGCCGTCGCTCGACCATCAGCCGTGTGCGGAACGGCTGGGCCGTGCGGTCCTCGACCTGGAGGAGCAGCGGCGGGCGCGTCTCCACGCGCACCCAGCCGGCCGGGTAACGAGCCCGAATGCCGGCTCCCTCGTAGGCGATGCTCCGGCCTTCGGCGAGCACCCGTACGACCGATCCCAGGAGCAGCGCGAGCAGAAACACCCCGATCACCAGCCAGCTGACCCAGCGGTCCCGTCTCCTGCTGCGAACGAATCCGTCCTGCATCGGTTTTCTCCTCTCGGTTCACTCGGCCGCCGCAGCCTCCGCCTGCCTCTCCAAGCGACGGATCAGGTAGAACAGCACACCGAAGGTGAGGGCCGCAACCGCGGTCCCCAGGAGTAACCCGGGCCAGGGGTTGTACCCGCCGCCCTGGAGCCCAACCCTTGTGGTCGTCACCTCGCCTCGCAAGTAGGTGAAGAGCCCGTCGAGCACGGCCGCAAGCGCCAACCCCAGGGGCATCCACCAGGCCGGCTCATCCTCGAACTTGCAGCGCCCAAGGAAGTATCCGACCAGGCCCCCGAAAGAAGCCAAGGCCATCGCGGTTACGGCGATGCGGAGCGCGCCGGAAACCAGGTCGACCCCGCCGCTGCGCACCACATAGTCGATGTTCTCCATGGTCGCATAGCCGAGCCCGGCTGCGGTCGCATAGACGATGCCGTCCACCCGCTCGTCGAACTCCCGGGAGAAGTAGACACTGTAGCGGACAGCGGCGTAGATAAGGAACTGCTGGGTAAAGCCCACGATCAGGATCGCCCCCAGGATGTGGTAGAGCGGCCCGCTGGGGAACCACTCCTCCACCCGGAACAGCTCGTCGATCAGCGGCATGCCCACCGCGCGGGCTAGCAGGACCCCCAGGACGAAAACCGCGACCACGAGCGTCTTCGGTTCCGGTTCCTGAACGTCCTGCAGGTAGAAGACGGCCAGCCACAGGGCGGCCGGCACGAGCGCGAGCACCAGGCCGAGGAGCGTGAGCCCCACCCCCTGGGGGCGCCCGGGAACCCGGCTCGCGATCAACGCCACCAGCGCAACAAAAAGCGCCAGCACGCCGATCCCCGCGAGGCTCGCCCACCAGAGGCTCTTGCGGTTGCGGAGCACCCGCGCGTGGCACTCCGGGCAATAGCTCCGGCCCCCGAGCGAGCGCGCCTCGCCCACAATGGGCCGCTCGCAAACACAGCATCGGACCGTACCCATAGGCTCCTCCTCTTTCTCACGCACTCGCTTGCCCTGAGCCGGCATCCTCCGAGCGCCCTCGCACTTCGGCCCGCCAACCGTCCCAGAAGCCTCGCCACAACGGTGCAACGCACGGCGCGTTGCCCCTCAGCAACTCGCGCACCGTGACCCATCCGACGTAGGCCAGCATCGCTGCCCGCGGCCGACGGTAATACCGCAGGTAAAAGGTGGGGATGTGCCGCGCCAGATGGTACCATTTCTCGGCCGACCACTCGCCCAGGCTGGAAGAAACGTGGTGCCGGACAACGGCGCTCGGTATCAGCCACACCTCCCACCCAGCCCGCCGAGCCCGCTCGCACAGGTCCATATCCTCCCAGTACATAAAGTAGGCCGGGTCCAGGAGGCCGACGGTCTGCAGCACTTCCCGTCGCAGGAGCATGGCACATCCGGTGGCATAATCGATCCGCCGGGGCACAGGGCGCGGGAGGCGGGTGCTGCCGTAGGCCGGCCAGGCAAACCCTGGCAGCACGCGCCGCCGGTACGCCCCGGCAAACCACACCCGACGCCCATCGCCGTAAAGGATGAGAGGAGAGAAGATCCCCGCGCGGGGTCGGACAGCGGCCGCCTCCAGAAGCACCGGCAGCGCGTCCGGGGCGACTTCGGCATCGTTGTTCAGAAGCAGGATGTAAGGGACGCCTAGCGCGAGCGCGCGTTCGATGCCCACGTTCGTCCCGCCGGCGAAACCGAGGTTCCTTCCGGTCTCGAGGATCTCGACCTCGGGGAAGGCGCTGCGCAGGAACCCAGCGCTGCCGTCGCTGGAGCCGTTGTCCACGACGAGGGCACGCCAGCCGGAGAACCGCGACGCGCCCAGGGAACGCAAGCACCGTGCCGTATCCTTGGCACGGTTCCAGTTCACGACCACGACGGCCAGGTGGAGCGGCGCTTCATCCGCCACAGGAGCCTCGAGAAAGAAGATGCCGGGAGCGATTCCCTCGATCTGCTTTATAATATTATACCATACGGGCGAGGAGCGCTGCGCGTTCCAAAGTATGCTATAATGCCCGGCGGGGCGATGCCAGGCACGCCGATCCGCCCGGGTGTGCTGGCTACCGGGCGCACGATGCCCCAAGGCAGAGAGAATGCGACTGGATGAACTGCTCCGCGAGCTCCCAGAAGCCCAGACGACCGGTAACCTCCGCGTCGAGATCGCCGGGCTGACTTACGACTCCCGGCGGGTGCAGCCCGGGTACCTGTTCGTCGCCATCCGCGGTTTCCACCTGGACGGACACGATTTTATCCCGGACGCCCTGACGCGTGGTGCGGCCGCCGTCGCGGCCGAGGACGGCCGGCCCCTCCCCGATCTCGCCGTGCCGCTCATCCGGGTCCCCGACCCGCGGAAGGCCCTTGCGGACCTCGCGGCGGCCTTCTACCGCCATCCGGCGCGTGCGCTCCTTGTGGTGGGCGTGACCGGTACCGACGGCAAGAGCACCACCTGCGCCTTCTGCGAAAGCGTGCTGCGCGCCGGCGGGCACACGACGGCGCTCCTCACCACGGTCGATTTCCAGATCGGGCCTCGGCGCTGGCCGAACAAGACCCGCCAGACAAGCCTGGAGGCCCTGGAGACGCAGTCGTTCCTGCGCGAGGCCGTGGAGGCCGGCTGCACGGCCGTCGTGGTGGAGAGTTCTTCCCACGGCCTGGCGCTCCATCGGCTGGACCACTGCGAGTACGATGTGGCTATCCTGACCAACGTCACCCACGAACACCTCGACTTTCACGGGACGGTCGAAGCCTACCGACTTGCCAAGGCGCGCCTGTTTGAGATGCTTTCGGAAGCGCGGAAGGAGGATGCGGGCGGTTCGCTCCGCCCGGGCCGCGGTATCGGCATCGTGAACCTGGACGACCCCCATGCTTCGCTCTACACGGCACGCACGCCCGGGCCCCTTTGGACCTACGCTTTGCACCGACCGGAAGCGACCGTGCGGGCCCGCGAGGTCGTGCCGGATGTGGAGGGGATATCCTTCGTTGCCGAGACCCCCGTGGGCGACCTGCCCGTGCATCTGCGCATCGCCGGCACCTTCAACGTCTACAACGCGCTGGCGGCCCTCTGCCTAGGGCTGGCGCTGGAGATATCCCCCGAGGCGATCGCCCGGGGCCTCGCGGAGATGCCGGGCGTCACTGGGCGCATGCAACGGGTGGACGAAGGGCAGCCGTTCACCGTGCTGGTCGACTATGCGCATACGCCGGAAGCCTTCGAGACGGTCATGGGAATGCTTCGGCCGGCTGTGAAACGGCGGATGATCGCCGTCTTTGGCAGCGCGGGCGAACGCGATCGGGAGAAACGTCCCATGCAGGGGGCGATCGCTGCACGCTACGCGGATTTCCTCGTGCTGACGGACGAGGACCCTCGCCTGGAAGATCGGGAGGCGATCCTGGCCGAGATCGCCGCTGGCGTGGAGGCGATGGGAAAGCGGAAGGGAAAGGACTACCTGTGCATCGCCGATCGGCGGGAGGCCATCCGGGCCGCCTTCGAGTTGGCGCAGCCCGGGGATACGGTGCTTCTGCTCGGCAAGGGCCATGAAGGATGCATCTTTTACGCCGATCACGCCCTTCCTTGGGACGAGGCCGGAGTGGCGCGGGAACTGCTCCGGGAGATGGGGTTCCGAAGGGAACCTTAGGCGTGCAACAATCGCGAGGCATCATCCGTCGCATCCTCAGGACGTTTGGGAAAGGCCGGAATCGATGGCAGAGCCTGCACCCGAGGTCGTGCGCCGGGCCCAGGCGGGCGACGAAGCAGCCCTGACCGAGCTCGTGCGGAGCCAGCAAAACTACGTCTACAGCATCGCATTGGGGATTTTCCGCAATCCCGATGAGGCAGCGGATGTCACCCAGGAAGCTTTCCTCCGCCTGTTCCAGGTCTTGCCGACCTTCCGGGGGGAGACGCGCTTTACGACCTGGCTCTATCGGCTCGTTGTGAACCTCTGTTACGACGAGCTGCGGCGGCAGAAACGCCGGCCGGTGGGACGGGAAACGGCCGAGGAAGCGCTGGAGCAGATCCCCGAAACGGCCCCCTGGGCCGATCCCGACTTGGGGGCGGAACGCACGGACGTGCAGGAACAGGTGCGCCGGGCCCTGGCCCAGCTGGACGAGCCGTATCGCACCGCGCTGATCCTGTTCTACTTCCGCGACCTGAAGTACCGCGAGATCGCCGAGATCATGGGGCTGCCGATCAATACCGTCAAGAGCCACATCCACCGGGCCAAGGCGCGCCTGGCCGAACTCCTGGACGGGAACGAAAAAACCGCCGTGCCCGCACACGACGCCCACGAGAGCGCCGGTGTGGACGCGCCGGTGCGTGGTTCGGCCGTGCTGATCGCCGGCCGGCCGCGCTAGGAGGTAAGCGATGGACTGCCCTCAGGTGCGACAGCAAATCGTCGAAGGGAAGGCGAAACGCCTCGCCGTGCGCCGGCACCTGCAGCGGTGCGCCTCCTGTTCCACCTTCCATAAGCAGATGGTCCGTGTGGAGGAGATGCTCACCGAGGCGATCCCCTTCGCAGCCCCCGATCCTCTCTCCCAGCGGCTGCGGGAAATGGTCCCTCAGGCAGCTCGGGATCTCCGGGCCGCCCATCGGACAGCCGGTGGGCGCATCCCGACGGCGGCAGTGTATCGCCTCCTTTATGGCCTGTGCCTGCTGGCCGTTCCGGCCTCGCTCTGGGTGGGGTACCTCCTGTGGCGATCGGCTCTGGGGCAGGTCCTGCCGGAAGTGGGGAATTTGTCGTGGCTCCTTCCGCTGCTTCCGACGGCGGTCCTGTACTGGGGTGGCCGGCTTTTCTCCGCACTTGCCCCGCTGCGCGAAGCGTTGCTCTTTGCGGCCAGTATCCTGCTCCTGGGTATCGCGCTGGATCAGATACGCCGCGCGCGCCTGCAGCCAGCGCCGCAGCCCCGATCTCCTAAGTGACAGGATCTTGGGGCTCGCGTGGCACTACCCGCCGCGCCACACGCGCGGGAACAAGGCGCTTGCCGGGCAAACGTTCGGGAGGCCGGACGGAAATCCAGCCTCCCGAACACAAGCCCTTCAGGCTTCGGCCTGCGCGTACTTCTTTCGCAGTTCGCGGACGAGGGCCACAATTTGCTCTTTGTCCGGGAAGTGAATGGCTTCTGCCGGACAGGCGCGCGCGCACCCCATGCAGTATACGACGCAGTCATCGGGGCGCGCGACGATCGGGATGTCTCGTTCCTCATCCCAATCGTACACTTTGGAAGGGCAGAACTCGATGCAGGCCCGACAACTGACGCAAGCCTCCTCGTCCACCTGCGGGTGCCAGGGCACCTCGCGCCGGGGAATGCCTTCCCAGAGCTTCTCGGCCATCTTATGCCCCCTCACCCACAACCTGACGCACGGCCATCGCGACCTTCTGGAAGGCCTCGTCGGTGGTCATGTTGCGCAGATCCAGCGCGACGATCTGCCGATCGAAATCCACCCCACGGTCGGCAAGGGTCTGCCGGAACATTTTGCGCTGCATCTGGGGATCACAGGCACCCACGATGTATCGCACGTCCGGCTTGGCATAGTCCATCCAGAACCGGTCACCATCGGCCACGCAAAGCTGCGGGTGAACGATCGCGTATTCGACCTCCAGCTCGTTGCGGACGCGGTTGATCAGCTGCCAAAGGTTCAGCTGAGAAAAGCCCGGGCATTCGCCGGTGCAGATGCACATCACAAAACGGGGTTTTTCCATCTTGTTCCCTCCTAGGTTTCTTTCTGGAGTCCTTGGAACAGTGCCGATTCCCTTCCCATTGGGGCGGCGGGCGCTTCACACCGGGACCACGGCCCTTTAGGCAATGACACCGAGAAGACAGCATACAGCCTTTCCGGAGCGACGCAGCACGGCTACACATTTTCACCGGAAGAGCCTTCCTTGGACGAGCGCTGGTCCCGCTCCAGGGACCTCGATGAGCACCTTTCAGCCGCCCTCAAGCGCCTGAAGCAGCGG
>JBMFPK010000101.1:0-2433 GCA_049969155.1 Chloroflexia bacterium
CTGGCCGAGGCGGAGACGAGCCGCCGCCGCTCTCGGGAAACGGCTTTGCGCGAGGGGAACCGGCCGAACCTCCAGCTCGCGAGCTGTGCGGGCGCCTGGGCGCGTCGGAGCCAGGCGACGCTTGCCCAGGTGCACCTGGCGTTGGGCCAGCTCGCCCTGCGGCAAGCGGAACAGGCTCGGCGGACGACCTTTTTCGTGTGGCTGTGGCGGCTTGTCTCGGCCGAAAAAGCCCCGATCGATGTCGCGCAGGCCGAGATCGACGACGCGCTCGCGCTCCACACGGACTGGAGCGCTGCACTGCGCCTGCGGGCACAGCTGCTCAGCATCCAGGGCAAAGCGCAGGAGTCGCTCGACGCGGTGCGCGCGCTCCAGGACCAGGATCCAGCCGACATCGCGAACTACCAGCTCCTTGCCCAGCTGCTGGAAAAGCGTTGGCGGGAACTCCGAGGCCGTCCGGGGCAAGAAGGGCAGGCACGGGAGGTACTGGCCCAGATCCGGGAGCAGTATCAGCTGCTGATCGATCGGGGGCTTGCCCCAGCTCAGGGATACCTGGGACTGGCGCAGATCGCCCAGGAGGCCGGTGAGACAGAGGCCGCCCGCCAGGCCTACGTCCAGGCGATCGCGGCCGACCCACAGTTCGCCGAAGCTTACTTGCGCCTGGGCCAGCTGGAAAAAGACCTGGGAGAAGAAACCGCCGCGCTGGAGCACCTACGGAAGGCAGCGGAGCTCGCGGGCGGCAGGTCGTGGATCCGTGCACTGGCCCACACCCACCGGGGAGAGATCCTCCTGGAGCAGTGGTTGCGCAGCGAGGATGAAACGGTCCGCACCGAGCGGCGCAAGGAGGCCCGTGCCGCGTTCGAGGCCGCTCTGAGCGAGTTTCCGGGCATGGCCTCCGCACGGAACGGCCTGGGACGTATCGCCTACGAAGAGGGAGACTTGAGCGGCGCGGAGCGCCTTTTCCTACAGGTACTGGAGAAGGACCGGAACAACTTCGGGGCGCTCTACGGGCTCGGCCGCGTCTACGAAGCGCGTTCGAGGAGCGACATCGCCCTCCGCTACTTCAGGCGTGCGGTAGCGTCCCGGGGGGAAAGTGTCGCCGCGCACTACCATTTGGGGGTCACGGCCTTTGCCCAGATGAGCGAAGCCGAGGCCCGCCAGGCGCTGGAATGGGTGCGCGATCGCTGCCAGGGAGCCCAGCCGGTCTCCTTCGACGACCGACAGGCCTGTCAGGGCGTCGCGGGCTGGCTGGAGAGGCTGACCTCGCACCCGTGAAAGCCGTGCCCGGCAAATTGCCGCCGGATGGCGCGACGTTGCGCGCCCTTCAAAGGAGTGGACGGATGGCCTTCTGGAAGGAATACCTGTTTCCTAGAACGGTAGAGGAAGCGCTGGAAATGCTCACCGCCCACGACGGGAAGGCACGCCTGATCGCCGGCGGAACAGACCTCGTCCTTCAGGTGGAACGCGGCCAGGTGCACGTGGAAGTGATGGTGGACATCACCCGCATCCGTGGGCTGCACCGCATCGAGGAACGTGAAGGGTGGATCTGTATCGGCCCGCAGACGACCCACGCCCAGGTGGCGGCCTTTCCCCTGGTGAAAAAGAAGGCCGGCATACTGGCCCAGGCGTGCCGTTCGGTGGGAGGACCACAGATCCGCCACGTGGGAACGCTCGTGGGCAACGTGGTGAACGCGATGCCGGCCGCCGACGGCGCAGTCGCTCTCTTTGTGCTCGATGCGGAACTGGAGGTCACCGACCGGACAGGGCGAGAGTGGCATCCCATTGCGCACCTGTACGCTGGCGTTGGGCGCTGCCGTGTGGATCCGTGCGCCCAGATGGTCACGAGCATCCGTTTCCGACCGCTTCCCCCGGAGGCCGGCTGGGCCTACCTGCGCCTGGCCCAGCGGAAGGCGCTCATCCTCCCGATGCTGAACGTGGCCGTGGTGGTGGAAGTCGAGGGAGGCCACTTCCGCGAGGCGCGCATCGCCATCGGGCCGGTGGCAACGATGCCGCTGCGGGCTACGGACGCAGAGGAGGTGCTCCGGGGTGCCCCGGTGGACGAAGCGTCGATCGCCGAAGCGGCCCGGCTGGCCCAAGAAGCGGCGAGCCCGCGCGACAGCGTCATCCGGGGCTCGGCAGAGTACCGAAAGGCAATGGTCGGCGTGCTCGTGCGCAGGGCCCTAGAACAGGCTGTGGGGTATCCGCGATAGGGTCGCTCGGACGGTTGCCCTCCAACCAGAAGGAGTGGAAAGTGCCTCGCATTCGTTTTACCCTCAACGGAGAGCCGGTCGAAGTCGAGATCGATCCCGACGAGCGCCTGGCCTACGTCTTGCGCGAGCGGTTGGGCCTGACCGGCACCAAGATCGGCTGCGGCGAAGGGGAGTGCGGCGCCTGCACCGTGCTCGTGGACGGCATCTCCATAGTCTCCTGCATCTA
>JBMFPK010000101.1:2443-8325 GCA_049969155.1 Chloroflexia bacterium
ATCTATCCGGCAATGAAAGTGGAGGGGCGGTCCGTGACCACGATCGAAGGACTCGCCCGGGAAGGAAAACTCCACCCGGTGCAGGAAGCGTTCGTGGAGCACTTTGCCTCCCAGTGCGGCTACTGCACACCGGGCTTTGTGATGTCGGCCGTGGCCCTGCTCCAGGAGATGCCGCACCCTACCCGCGAGGAGATCCTGGAAGGGCTCTCGGGCAACCTCTGTCGCTGCACCGGCTACTACCAGATCATCCAGGCCGTGGAGGCCGCGGCCTCGAGGTTGGCGGAAGAGAGGAAACGGTAACGATGCAGGTGACGCTGGCCTACGGACGCGCCGGGCTTCGGATCGATCTTCCGGACGATGCCGTCATCGTCCGGCCGGCCGAGGCTCCGGGCTTGCCCGACGAGGCAGCGGCCATCCGTGAGGCGCTGCGCCGCCCGCTCGGGACGCCACACCTTCGGGAACTCGTGCGGCCCGAGCACCGCCTCACCATCGTCTTTTCGGACCTCACCCGCCCGATGCCCAACGATCGGGTGCTCCCCATCCTGCTGGAGGAACTCCCTTCTGTCCCCCCGCACCAGGTCACCCTCCTGAACGCCCTGGGGACCCACCGCCCACAGACGACCGCTGAACTGGAGGCGATGCTCGGGCCCGAGATCGTGCGCACCTACCCCATCCTGCAGCACGACCCGCACGACCGTGCGTCGCTCGTGCAGGTGGGCCGCTCCTCGTTTGGACACCCGATCCTTCTGCACCGCGCCTACGTGGAAGCGGACGTTCGCATCCTGACCGGCTTTGTCGAGCCGCACTTTTTTGCCGGCTTCAGCGGAGGGGCCAAGTCCCTCCTGCCCGGCATCGCCGGCATGGAGACGACCGGCGCCAACCACGGGGCTTCGATGATCGCCCATCCCCGGGCCACCTGGGGGGTGACGGCCGGCAACCCGATCTACGAGGAGATCGAGCAGGCCGCGCTCCTTGCGCCGCCCACTTTCTGCCTCAACGTCGCCCTGAACCGGAAGCGGGCCATCACGGACGTTTGGGCGGGCGACTGGAAAGCGGTGCACGCGGCAGGTCGCCGTGCTGTAGCCGCCCGCGCCTTCGTCCCTGTGGAGCGCCCGTTCGAGATCGTTATCACCACGAACGCGGGCTACCCGCTCGACCTGAACCTCTACCAGGCGGTCAAGGGGATGTCGGCGGCCTCCCGCATCACGCGGCCCGGCGGGACGATCGTCCTGGCCGCCGAGTGCTCCGACGGCATCCCGGACCACGGGAAGTACAAGGAGCTCCTCTGGTCCACCGGGTCCCCGGAGGCCTTCCTGGAGACGATCGCCCGCCCCGGCTTTTTCTGCCAGGACCGGTGGGAAGCCCAGATCCAGGCTCAGGTCCAGCGGCGCGCCATCGTCTACCTCTACAGCGACCGGCTGGACGACGAAACGATCCGACGGGCCTGGCTCCAGCCGTGCCGGGATATCCCGTCCCTCGTGGAACAACTCCGCGCAGCCTACGGAAAGGATGCCCGGATCGCTGTGCTCCCGGAAGGGCCCCAGACGGTCCCGACGTTGTTTCCGTGCTAGGAGGTTCAGATGCCTGCCCTGGGACAGTCCATCACCCGGCTCGATATCCGGACCAAGGTCCAGGGGAGCCGCAAGTACCCGCAGGACTTTGACATGCCCGGACAGCTCTACGGTGCGGTCGTGTGGAGCGGTTACCCGCACGCGCGCGTGCGGCGCATCGATACGAGCGAGGCAGAGGCGATCCCCGGCGTGGTGCGCGTGATCACCTACCGGGACGTGCCGGTGAACGAATACGGGATCAACGTGCGGGACCAGCCCGTGCTCGTCCCGGAAGGGGGAAAGGTGCGGTGGCAGGGGGACCGGATCGCGATCGTGGTAGCGGAAAGCGAAGCGATCGCCCGCAAGACCGCCGAAGCCGTGCGCGTAGATTACGAGCCGCTCCCCGTGGTCAGCGACCCCCTCGAGGCCATGCGCCCCGGATCGCCGCTCGTGCACGAGGAGCGGGGCACAAACATCCTCCACCACGTGCGGGTGCGCAAAGGGGATGTGGCCGCGGGCTTTGCCCAGGCGGGCGTCGTCGTCGAGGACGTCTACACGACGCACGCGGTGGAGCATGCCTACCTGCAGCCGGAAGCCGGCATCGGCTATATCGACGAACAGGGGCGCGTCACGGTCATCGCAGCCGCGCAGTGGCCCCACGACGACCTGCACCAGATCGCGCATCTGCTGAACCTGCCCGAAGAGCAGCTGCGCGAGATCGTCCCCGCTGTAGGCGGCGCTTTCGGCGGCCGCGAGGATATGTACATCCAGCACCTGCTGGCCCTCTGCGCCTTCGTGCTCCGCCGGCCGGTCAAGATCGTCTTCACACGCGAGGAATCGATCCGCTGCACGGGTAAGCGCCACCCGTTCGTCTTCCGCTGCCGACACGGCGCGACCCGCGACGGCCGCCTGATCGCGGTCGAGGTGGAGGCCGTCTCGGATGCCGGCGCCTATGCCTCGACGAGCATCCCGGTGCTGAACAACGCGGTGTCGTTCCTGGCCGGCCCCTACGCCGTACCGAACGTCGCCCTCGACGGCTATACGGTCTACACGAACAACGCCGTCACCATGGCGATGCGCGGCTTCGGCGCGACCCAGCCGCCGGTGGCCTATGAGCAGCAGATGGACCGCCTGGCCGAGGCGCTCGGCATGGACCCGGTGGAGTTCCGGCTGAAAAACGCGCTACAGCCGGGCAGCGAGAGCGCCCTGGGGAACCGGATGCCGCCCGGGACGGCGGTGCGCGAGACGCTTATCGCGGCCGCCCGGGCGGCCGGGTGGGAGGAGAGAGAAGGGCACTGGTACGCTCCGGATCCCGGCCCTCCTTCCGCGCCGTACCGGCGCCGCGCGCTTGGCGTCGCCTGTGCCTACAAGAACGTCTGCTACTCCTTCGGCTTCGACGACAAGGCCACCGCGGAAGTGGAACTCGCCCTCGAGCCGAACGGGCGCATCGCCCGCGCCATCGTGCGTATCGGTGCCGTCGATGTGGGACAGGGGGTGCATACGGCGTTGCAGCAGATCGCGGCGGAGGCCCTCAGGATCGAACCGTCCCGCGTACGCATTGCCCTGGTCGATACCTCGGAGGTCCCCGATGCCGGCTCCTCCTCCGCGTCGCGCCACGTCTACGCTTCTGGCAACGCCGTGCTGCACGCCTGCCGCCAGGCCTACGAGAAGTGGCAGCAAACGCTGCGCGAGGAGACCGGAGAGAGGCACATCCGCGCGCGCTACACCTTCCACGGGCGCGACGTACGGGCCACCACCCCTTACGACCCGGAAACCGGGCTGTGCGAGCCGCACATCAGTTATTCCTTCGGCACCCAGATCGCCCTGGTGGAAGTGGACATCGAGACCGGCGAGGTGGAGGTACTCAAGATGTGGAGCTCCCATAGCGCCGGCCGGATCGTGAACCCCGCCATGGCGTTCGGGCAGGTGGCCGGCGGCATCCATATGGGCGTGGGCTATGCGCTCACCGAGCATTTCATCCAGCAGGAGGGGATCGCCCGCACGCGCCGCTTCAGCGAGTACGCGATCCCCTCCATTCGCGACATGCCCCGCGAACTGGTGGACGTGCCTGTGGAGGTGATCGACCCCACGGGTCCCTTCGGCGCCACGGGCCTGGGGGAGACCCCTACCCTTCCCACGGCCCCGGTCATCCTGAACGGGATCGCGCGCGCCACGGGGGTGCGCATCACCCGGCTTCCGGCTACCCCCGAGCGCGTCTGGCGCGCGTTGCACTCGCGCGCCTGAGCCCCGGACCAGCCCCGGGTGCTCTCGCAGGTCGGTTGGCGGCGGGCTGGGCCGCCAGAAGGACGCTGAGGAGGTCGTGTGATGGCCAAGCGAATCTGGTGTGTGCTTCGCAGTCTGGTTGCCTTGGGCCTCATCTTGGCTGGCCTGGTGAGCGTTTCCTTCCCTGGGAGAGCCGCTGCTGGACCGGAACGGATCGATCCGGAGCTGCTCGCCCAGCTGGAACGCGAGGGCCAGGGGACCTTTCTCGTTTACCTGGCCGAACAGGCAGACCTGAGCCCGGCCTACCGGATCCGCGACTGGTACGCGCGAGGGCGCTTCGTCTACCACACACTGCGGGAAGTCGCGGACCGCACGCAGCCGGCCGTGCTCGGTGCGCTGGAAGGCCTTCGCACCACCGGCCACGTGACCCACTACCATCGCTTCTATATCGTCAACCTGATCCTGGTGCGGGGCGATGCCACGGCCGCGCGGGCCCTCGCCCGGCTCCCGCAGGTGGCCGCGGTCTATCCGGAGATGCGCATCGAGCTCGTACGGCCCGTCGAGGAGCAACCCGCCCCTTCCACGCCGCAGACGGTCGAATGGAACATCCAGAAGATCAACGCGGACGATGTTTGGAACGTCTACGGGGTCACCGGAGCAGGAGCCGTCGTGGCCAACATCGACACCGGCGTGGCCTATGAGCATCCGGCGTTGGTGGGGCAGTACCGTGGCAACCTGGGGGGCGGCGTCTTCGACCACAACTATAACTGGTGGGATCCGACCTTCTCGTACCCTTACCCCTATCCCGTCGAGGGGGATCACGGTACGCACACCATGGGCACGATGGTCGGTGACGATGGCGCGGGAAACCAGATCGGCGTTGCTCCGGGGGCCCGCTGGATCGCCGCCTACGGCTGCTGCCCGGACAACGAGACCCTGCTTTCCGCCACCGAGTGGATGATCGCCCCGACCGACCTGGCCGGACAGAACCCGGACCCGGACAAGCGGCCGCACGTGGTCAACAACTCCTGGGGCGGCCCGGGTGGGAGCCTGATTTTCAACCAGCTACTCGAAGCACAGCGCGCGGCTGGCATCTTCCCCGCCTTCTCCGCGGGCAATAGCGGCTCTGGCTGCGGTACGCTCGGTTCCCCGGGCGACAATCCGGCTGCCTTCAACACCGGCGCGACGGACAGCAACGACAATATCGCCGCCTTTTCCTCGCGCGGGCCGGATCCGTTCCACTCCTGGCTCGGGATCTATGGGGTCGGGCCGGAGATCACCGCCCCCGGCGTCGGAGTGCGGTCGTCCATCCCCGGCGGAGGATACGCCTCCTACAGCGGGACATCCATGGCCAGCCCTCACACGGCCGGCGCGGTCGCCCTGCTCTATTCGGCGGAGCCGAAGCTCATCGGCCGGCTGGACGAGGTCGAAGAGCTCCTGCGCCGCACCGCCGTCCCCCGCACCACGACCCAGCAGTGCGGCGGCGTCCCCGGAAGCTCGGTCCCGAACAACACCTACGGCTGGGGTCGGCTGGACGTCAAGGCCGCCGTGGATATGATTTGGCACGCCGGGACGCTCGCGGGCACGATCACCGACGCCGTGAGCGGCGATCCGGTGGTCGCGACGGTGCTCATGCAGCGGAACGGGTACACCCTGAGCACCCGCAGCGGCCCGGATGGTTCGTACGAATTCCTCCTGGGCGAGGGGACGTATACCGTCACCGTCCAGGCCTACGGCTATGAAGCCTGGACGCAGACCGGCGTGGCGATCGCCCAGGACGTGACAACCACGCTCGACGTCGCCCTCACGCCGCTTCCGGTGCACACGCTCTCCGGCACCGTCCTGGAGGGCACCCTGCACGCGCTGGGAGACGCGGTGGCCGCGCGCGTGGGACTGCGGGAAACGGGCGTGGAAGTCGCCACCGACCCGGCGACAGGCGCCTACAGCACACCCGTAGCCGAAGGGGAGTACTGGATGCGCGTCATCGCCCGGGGATACTTCCCCGAGGATCGCACGATCGCCGCCACGGGCGATATCACCGAGAACGTCGCGCTGCTCCCCCGCCAGACCTACTACGTCCGCGACAGCCGTTCCCCGTGCGGACCGACC
>JBMFPK010000102.1:0-8315 GCA_049969155.1 Chloroflexia bacterium
CTTGACCGGCTGGGGCAGGGTCTTCATGCCGTGTTGCAGGTAGGCGCGCATCACCCCAGCGGTGAACTCGGGGCGCAAGGTGAGCTCCCGCCCGCCCTTGTCGGTGAAGGAGTACATCTCCTTATCCACGATATCCGTGCCCTCGCCGACGCCGCGGACAAAGAGCGCGGTATCCTCAAAGATGGGCGTATCCAGCGGGCGATAGTCGTAGAGCGCCGCCACCTCGTTGATCTGCTCGCGCAGCAGCTGGTAGGAGGCCGCATCGAGGGGGGCTGCGACCCGGTCGTCCTCGATAAAGTCCCCCATACGGCTGTCGCCCTCTTTGCCCACGGGCATCTCCAGCGAGACAGGGGTACGGGAAACCTCGATAACGCGCCTCACCTTCTCCGAACTGATGCCCATGGCCTGGGCGATCTCGTCGGTGGTGGGTTCGCGCTCCATCTGTTGCTGCAGGCGATGGGACACCCGCTTGACGCGGTTGATCGTCTCGCCCACGTGCACCGGGAGGCGGATTGTGCGGCTCTGATCGGAGATGGAGCGGGTGATCGCCTGGCGGATCCACCAGGTGGCGTAGGTAGAGAACTTGTAGCCGCGGGTATAGTCGAACTTTTCGGTGGCGCGCATGAGGCCGATGTTCCCCTCCTGGATCAGGTCGAGGAACGACATGCCGCGACCGATGTACTTCTTGGCGATGCTGACGACCAGGCGCAGGTTGGCCTGGATCAAGTGCTGGCGGGCCTCGTCGCCCGCAAGGACGCGCTGCTGCAGGGCCTCCCGTTCCGCCTCGGTGAGCTCGTGTCCGCGTTCCTGGAGTTGCTGATAGGCCTCCTCGCCGTCGCGGAGGCGCATAGCGAGCTCGACCTCTTGCTCGGGCGTGAGGAGCGGGACGCGGCCGATTTCGTGCAGGTACAGGCGCACCGGGTCGTCGATACTGATCCCCTCGAGGTCTACCTCCGAAGCTGCCAGGAGGGTTTCCTCGGGGGGCGCCTCCGGTGCGGCGGTGGGCTGCTCGGTCCCGTCGATCACCGGGATGCCCAGTTCCTGCAGCGTGCTGTACAGCTCGTCGATTTCGTCCAGATGGTACTCGAGGTCCGGGAAAACCTCCAAGATCTCGTCCAGGGTGATCTCGCCCTGGGCCTTGGCTCGTTCGATCAGTTCCTGAACCATACGCTTCGCCTCACAACGTCCGGGCAGTTCCCGGGTATGTCCACCTTCAGAAGGTCGATTACTAAACTATGTAAAGATACCACAGGGGGAGGAAATTGTCAAGCCGCGCGCTAGGTGAAAAAAGAAGAAAAGAGAAAAAAAGAAAAAGAAATATAAAGAGACGTAGCCACAAATGGACGAGGGGCATTCTTTTCATCACTGACTTTTCCTATCTTCCCTTGGTCATATTTGCACTTTTCCCCCTCTTCGGATAAGATAGGGGCTGTTAGCACTCTTCGGCAAAGAGTGCTAATATTGCGCCCCGAAGGCCTTCGGGAGAATCTCGAAAAGGAGGTGCGTCATCATGGAGATCAAGCTCAGGCCGCTCGCGGATCGGGTCGTCGTGAAGCCGATTCCCCGCGAGGAAAAGACCAAGGGCGGCATCATCCTGCCCGACACGGCCACCAAGGAGAAACCCCAGGAGGGCACGGTGATCGCCGTAGGACCGGGTCGCCTCCTGGACAACGGGACCCGTATCCCGATCGACCTTGCTGTGGGTGACCGTGTCCTCTTTGCCAAGTATGCGGGGACCGAGTTCAAGAGCGAGGACGACGAGGAGTTCATCATCCTCAGCGAGAAGGATGTGCTGGCCGTCATCGAGCGCTGAGCCGCACCGGCCGGCGTCCACAAGCTTGACGTAAGGAGGTGCAAGGAAAATGGCTAAGCAGCTGCTTTTCGGAGAAGAAGCCCGTCGTGCCTTCAAGCGCGGTATGGATACCCTGGCCGAGGCGGTCAAGACGACCCTGGGTCCAAAAGGGCGCAACGTGGCGCTGGATAAGAAGTTCGGCGCCCCCACGATTACCCACGACGGCGTTACCGTAGCCAAGGAGATCGAGCTCCAGGACCCCTTCGAGAACATGGGCGCCCAGCTGCTCAAGGAAGCCGCCACCAAGACGAACGATGTGGCCGGTGACGGCACCACCACGGCGACCGTCCTGGCCCAGGCAATCATCAACGAGGGGCTGCGCAACGTCGCTGCCGGCGCCAATCCCATGCTGATCAAGCGCGGCCTGGAGGCCGGCGCCCGCGTGATCGTGGAGAGCATCCGCAAGCAGGCGCGCGCGGTCGAGGGCCGGGCAGAGATCGCCAACGTGGCGGCCATCTCGGCAGCCGATAAGGAGATCGGGGATCTGATCGCCGAGGTCATGGAAAAGGTCGGCAAGGACGGCGTGATCACCGTCGAGGAAGGCAAGGGGCTGGGCTTCGAGAAAGAGTACACCGAGGGGATGCAGATCGACCGGGGTTACATCTCCGCTTACTTCATCACCAACCCGGAGCGCATGGAGGCCGTCGTCGAGGATGCCTATATCCTCGTCACCGACAAGAAGATCTCCTCGGTCAATGACATCCTCCCGTTGCTCGAAAAGACCCTCCAGGTGACCAAGAACCTGGTCATCATCGCCGAGGATGTCGAAGGCGAAGCCCTGGCTACCCTGGTGGTCAACAAGCTCCGCGGCACCCTGAACTGCCTGGCCGTCAAGGCCCCGGGCTTTGGCGACCGCCGCAAGGCGATGCTTCAGGACATCGCTATCCTGACCGGCGCGAACCTGATCTCCGAGGAGCTCGGTCGCAAGCTCGACTCGGCCACCGTGGACGACCTGGGCCGCGCCCGCAAGGTCGTCTCCAACAAGGACGAGACCACGATCATCGAGGGCTATGGCTCCCCGGAGGAGATCAAGAAGCGGATCGAGCAGATCAAGGCCCAGATCGAGGTGACCACCTCCGACTTTGACCGCGAGAAGCTCCAGGAGCGCATGGCCAAGCTCGTCGGCGGCGTGGCGGTGATCAAGGTCGGCGCGGCCACCGAGGTCGAGCTGAAGGAGAAGAAGCACCGGGTCGAGGATGCCCTGTCCGCGACCCGCGCCGCAGTCGAGGAAGGGATCGTCCCGGGCGGCGGCGTCGCCCTCCTGAACGCCATCCCGGCGCTCGACTCCCTCAACCTGCAGGGCGATGAGGCGACCGGGGTCACGATCCTGCGCCGGGCGCTCGAGGAGCCGATGCGGCAGATCGCGGAGAACGCGGGCTACGACGGCTCCGTCGTCGTCAACCGGGTGCGCGAGCTGCAGAAGCAGCAGAACAACCCGAACATCGGCTTCGACGTCCTGGCCGAGGACTATGGCGATATGCTCGCCAAGGGGATCATCGACCCGGCCAAGGTGACCCGCTCCGCGGTCGAGAACGCGGTCTCGATCGCCGCGATGATCCTCACCACCGAGGCCCTGGTCACCGATATCCCGGAGAAGGAAAAGACCGGACCGAGCGCGCCGGGCGGGTACAGCGATATGTACTAAACCCGGCACCGCTCGACGTGCCCAAAACGCGGGGCGCCCGGGGGCGCCCCGCAGATTTTTCGCCACCCGGCCTCCCACAAAGCCGCTCCACGCGCTTTGCGCATTTGACCCTCCCATACCCGAGTGGTACAATGCCCGTGCGACTGCCGGCCCGGATATAGCCAGGAGACTGCGGAGGAGGCCCGTGGGCACGGTGATCGAATTGCGCTGCGTGCGGTGCGGCCGGCCGTACCGCCCGGACCAGGTGGCCTATACCTGCCCGGTATGCGGGGAGGACGGCACGCTGGACGTGCTCTATGACTACGACGCGCTCCGACGCGACCTGGACCGCGAGCGCCTCTCCCGGGACCCCGAGCCCACCATGTGGCGCTATGCCCCGCTCCTCCCGGTGCGGGATCTCCAGCTGGCTGCGCCGCTCACCATCGGCGGGACGCCGCTGTACCGCGCGGATCGGCTCGCCGCCGCGCTCGGCCTGGCGCGCCTGTACATCAAGGACGATGGCCGCAATCCGTCCGCCTCGCTCAAGGACCGGGCGAGCGCCGTGGCGCTGGTGCGCGCCCGTGAGACCGGCGCGACGGTCATCGCGGCAGCTTCCACCGGCAACGCGGCCTCCTCGCTCGCCTGCCTCTGCGCCGCCGTGGGCCAGCCTTGCGTGCTGCTCGTGCCCGAAACGGCCCCGCCCGCCAAGGTCGCCCAGCTCTTGATCTTCGGCGCGCAGGTGATGCTCGTCCGCGGCAGTTACGACGACGCGTTCGACCTCTGCATGGCCGCCTGCCGCACCTACGGCTGGTACAACCGCAACACCGGCATCAACCCCTACCTGGGAGAGGGGAAAAAGACGGTCATCCTGGAAGTCTGCGAACAGATGGGGTGGCAAGTTCCCGACCTGGTCTTTGTCCCGGTAGGGGACGGCTGCATCCTGGGAAGCGTCGCCAAAGGGCTGCGGGACCTTCTGGCCCTGGGGTGGATCGAATGTATGCCCCGGCTCGTGGGTGTGCAGGCCGAAGGCTCCGCTGCGCTCGCCCTGGCCTGGCAGCGGGGAAGCGCGGAGGTCGAACCGGTCGTTCCCCATACGCTGGCGGACAGCATCTCCGTCTCGCGGCCGCGGGACGCCCTCAAGGCGCTGCGAGCGGTGCGCGAAAGCGGCGGCGCCTTCGTCACCGTGTCGGACGACGAGATCCTGGAAGCGATGCGGCGGCTGGGCCGGGAGACCGGCGTCTTTGCCGAGCCGGCCGGCGCCGCTTCGCTTGCCGGCCTGATCCGCCTGGCCCGCGAGGGAAAGCTGCGAGGCGACGAAACCGCCGTCGTCCTGGTCACGGGCAACGGCCTGAAGGACGTCTCCAGCGCCCTCCGCGCAGTGCCCGAGCCTCCGCGCATCGAGCCCACTCTGGAGGCTCTGCAGGAGCTCCTCGCGCGGCAAGGCCTTCTGAAGTCCTGAACGAGGTGTCAGGATGTCCGAATCGTCGATGGTGCTGGGCCCTACCTTCGAGGAGATGCTCCATCCGGAGCGCATCCGGCCGGATATCCGCAAGCGGGCGCTCGAAATGAAGGAAACGGACCCGCTCGATCCGATCAACCTGTACAACATCACCTGGCGCGACGGACAGAACCGTATCTACCACGAGGTGCTGCCCCCGCAACTCACTGGCGTGGAGACCCCCATCGTCGTCCTCTACGCGAAGGATTTCCCCACCGGAAGCCACAAAGTCGGCGCGGCTTACGCCGTGCTCGTGGAGATGGAGCTGGCCGGCCATGTGGACCCCGCCCGCCACACGCTCGTCTGGCCCTCCACGGGCAACTACGGCATCGGGGGGGCCTACGTCGGATGCCGGATGAACTTTGACAGCGTGGTCATCCTCCCGGCCGGGATGAGCGCCGAACGGTTCGAGCGCATCCGCTCCTACGGGGCGCGCATCATCGCCACCCCCGGCTGCGAGAGCAACGTCAAGGAGATCTACGACAAGTGCAAGGAGCTCAGGGCTGCCGACCCAGAGCGCATCCGCATCCTCAACCAGTTCGAGGTCTTTGGGAACTACCGCTTCCACTACTACGTGACCGGAAACACGGTCGTGGAGCTGGCCCAGGAGCTTGCCCGCCAGGGCATCGGCCGGGGCAAGGTCTCCGCCTTTGTCTCCGCGATGGGTTCTGCCGGCACCATCGCCGCCGGAGACCGGTGCAAGCAGGTCTGGCCGGACCACCGGATCGTCGGGCTGGAGCCGATCCAATGCCCGACGCTCTTCCTCAACGGCTACGGCAGCCACGACATCCAGGGGATCGGCGACAAACATGTCACCTGGATCCACCACGTGGGCAATATGGACGCCCTGATGTGCATCGACGACCTGGAATGCAAGAAAGGGCTCCAGCTCCTCACCGAGGAACCCGGCTGGAGGGTGATGATCGACCGCTACGGCATCCCCGAGGAAAAGGTCTTGCGCCTGGCCCAGATCTTCGGCATTTCCGGCGTCTGCAACGTCCTGGGCGCGATCAAGACGGTCCGCTTCTACGGGTTCGGGCGCGACGACCTGGTCGTCACCGTCTGCACGGATGCGATCGACCGTTACCGCTCCGTGATGGCCCAGTTGACGGCCCAGTACGGCCCGATGGACGAGACAGAGGCCGTCGTGCGCCTGGAGCAGATTTTCCACGGCCAGAAGCTCGACTGGATCCAGGAGGGAACGCGGGAAGCCCGCGCTCGCTGGCACAACCTGAAGTACTTCACCTGGGTGGAGCAGCAGGGCAAGACGATCGAGGAACTGGAAGCGCAGCGCGACCCGGGTTACTGGGAGGCCCACCAGGCACGGGTCGGCGAAGTGGACCGGTTGATCCGCGAAGCGCGGGGGTGGTGACCTGCATGCAAGGAGAGGCGACGATGGCCACAGCATCGCTGGAGGAACGCGTCGGGGCGAGCCTCCGGGCCCGTGGCTGCACGCTGGCGACCGCCGAATCGTGCACCGGCGGCCTCCTCGGGCACCGCCTGACGGAAGTGCCGGGGAGCTCCGACTACTACCTAGGGGGGATCATCGCCTATGCGGACGCCGTCAAAGTCGCCTTGCTGGGGGTGAGTCCGGAGGTGCTCGCCCGGGACGGCGCCGTGAGCGAGGCGGTTGCCTGCCAGATGGCACAGGGGGTGCGTCAACGGTTGGGCGCGCAGATCGGCGTCGGGATCACCGGCATCGCCGGTCCGACTGGTGGCACCCCGGAAAAGCCCGTGGGGCTCGTCTTTATCGCGGTGGCAGGCCCGGAGCACCTTCGTTGTGAGCGGCACGTATGGCCCTACGACCGGAGCGGCAACAAGGCCGCTTCAGCCCGCCGCGCCCTGGAGATGGTGCTGGAGCTGCTGGAAAAGGAGCTTTGAGTGTACATCCGGACGGTCCTTCCCAATGGGCTGCGTATCCTGACCTGTGCGATGCCCCACATTCGCTCGGCCACGCTCTGTTTCTACATCGCGGCAGGATCCCGAACCGAGCCGGCCGAGCGTGCCGGCGTGGCCCATTTCCTGGAGCACATGCTCTTCAAGGGGACGGCCCGCTTCCCCACCGCGCGCCATATCTCGGAGGCCATCGAAGGGGTCGGCGGGGTGCTCGACGCCCAGACCTCGCCGGAAGTCACCGCATACTGGGCCAAGGTGCCGGCAGACCACTTCCCGCGCGCCCTGGAGCTGCTGACCGACATGGTGCGCGCCCCGCTCCTGGAACCGTGCGAGATCGAAAAGGAACGCCAGGTGATCGTGGAAGAGCTCCACATGGTCACCGATTCCCCGGCGGATTGGGTCGCCGAATTGCTGGGGGAGGCCCTCTGGCCGGGACATCCCCTGGGGCGGGACGTGGCCGGCACGGAGGAGACCGTACGGTCTATCTCGCGCCAGGACCTGGAAGCCTACCGGGTCGCGCACTACTCCCCGGATCGCCTGGTCGTGGTCGTGGCGGGAGCGCTGCCGGCCACCCAGGTGGAAGAGGCGGTCGCGGCGGCGCTGGGCGACCTCAGCGCTGCCCCGCAGAGCATCCCCGATACGCCTCCTCCTGCCGTGACCGCTCCCCGGTTGCTCCTCCGCTACCGGGAATGCGAGCAGGCCCACCTTTCGCTGGGTATCCCGGCGCTTTCCTACCGACATCCGGACCGTTACGCGCTCCTGCTTTTGGACACCATCCTCGGCGCGGGCATGAGCTCGCGCTTGTTCCTCGCCATCCGGGAGGAGCGGGCCCTGGCCTACAACGTCTACTCCGCCCTGCGGCAGTTTGTCGATTGCGGCGCGGAGACGATCTACGCCGGGGTGGCACCGGAACGCGCGGAGGAATGCCTGGCAGCCGTCTGGGAGGAACTGGAACGTCTCGCCGCCGAGGGGGTTCCCGAGGAGGAACTGGAACGGGCCAAGGAGTACAGCAAGGGGCGCATCCTCCTGCGGATGGAGGATTCGTACGGGGTCGCTTCCTGGTACGGGGTCCAGGAGACCCTGCTGCAGCGCATCGAGGAGGTGGACGAGGTCATCGCCCACATCGAGGCGGTACAGCCGGCCGACCTTCAGCGGCTGGCAGCTTCGCTGTTCCGCCGCAATACGCTCTGCCTGGCAGCAGTCGGACCGTTCCAGGACGATGCCCCCTTCCGGCGTGCGCTCGGGATAGAATCGTTGATCGTTGAAGGTTGATCGTTCGTCGTGGATTGGGGGTGGTTGACGGGCGGTGGGGCGTGTGGTATAGTGCGGGCGAATCTCCGCGGGGAACCGAGCGATGTCCATTCGTGTGACCTTCCTGCCCCAGCGCATCGAGGCGGATGCCACCCCAGGCATGACGGTGCTGGAAGCCGCGGCCCGTGCCGGGA
>JBMFPK010000103.1:0-7611 GCA_049969155.1 Chloroflexia bacterium
ACGACGGCCCCGAGCGTCGCACCGCTCACCGGTTCCGCGAGAAAGGCGGCTACCCGCTCCGGTCCTTGGTGGAGGATTTCGGCTTCCAGAACCTGGGCGCACGCCAGGTCGCACCCCGGATACTCCGTGCGGAACGGACAGCGGTAGCAGTAGGGCGGAGGGATATGCGGCTGGTCGCGGAAGAGCGGGGCGAAGAGACGGCGCATCGAGGGTTTGCCCGTCACCGCGAGCGCGCCGAGAGTGGCCCCGTGGTACGATCCCCAGCGCGCGATCACCACCTCGCGCGTTGCCTCACCCCGGGCTACCTGCAGCTGCCGGGCGAACTTGATCGCCGCCTCGATCGCTTCCGAACCGCTCGTGAGGAAGTAGAAACGCGGCTGTTCCAGGGGTACGTGGGGAGCCAGCCGCGCGCTGTACGTCTCCAGGGCGGTGGTCGTGAAAAGCGACCCGTGCACGTAGGCGACCGCCTGGGCCTGCTCGGCCATTGCGCGTACCACCTCGCTCACCCCGTGGCCGATGTTCACCACCACCGGCCCGCCGGAGCCGTCGATATACCGCCGGCCGGCCGCGTCCCACAGGTAGATCCCCTCACCATGGACGGCAGTGGGGTGGGGAAAGGCGGTGCGCCGGAGGAAAACGTGGGATTCCATCGGGGCCGCCTCCTGTCAGGAGAGTCGCTCGACGGCGACCGCCATTCCCAGTCCGCCGCTCACGCACAGGGTCGCGAGTCCGATCGTCCTGTCGTGCGTGCGCAGGGCGTGGAGCAGAGTGACCAGGATGCGCGCGCCCGTGCACCCGGTCGGATGTCCCAGAGCCACCGCGCCGCCGTGGACGTTCCGCCTTTCGACATCCCACGGCAGTTCGCGCTCCACGGCCAGCACCTGTGCAGCGAACGCTTCGTTGATCTCGATGCACTCCAGGTCATCGAGGGTCAGGCCGGTCTGGGCGAGGAGCTTACGGGTGGCTGGGACCGGTCCCAGCCCCATCTCCCGCGGGTGGACAGCCGCCGAAGCGAAACCGAGCAGGCGGGCCATCGGCTGTAGGCCCAAAGCGGCCGCCGTTTCGGCCGAGGTCAGCACCAGGGCTGCTGCCCCGTCTGTGATCCCGGAGGCATTCCCGGCGGTGATCGTGCCGTCGGGGCGGAAGGCCGGCTTCAGGCGGGAGAGCTTCTCCAGGGAGGTGTCGGCCCGGGGGCGCTCGTCCCGTTCGATGCGCACAAGCGCCCCTTTTTCCCCGGGGGCCTCCACGGGCACGACCTCCGGCGCGAAGGCACCCGTCTCCCAGGCAGCCACAGCCTTGCGGTGGCTCTCCAGCGCAAAGCGGTCCTGCTCCTCGCGGCTGATGCCGTACCGCTCGGCCAGGAGCTCCGCGGTCTCGCCCATCACCATCTCCGCAAGCGGGCAGAAGTAACCGTCGCGGTACATCGCATCCACCAGGGTATCGTCCCCCAGCCGGTAGCCCCAGCGCGCCTTGAGCAGAAGATAGGGGATCTGCGACATCTGCTCCACGCCGCCGGCCAGCACGATCCGGTTTTCCCCGGTGAGGATCGACTGTGCGGCGAGCGTGACCGCCTTCATCCCGCTCGCGCAGGCCTTGTTCACGGTAAAGGCCGGTCGGTCCACGGGCACGCCGCTGTGCCAGGCCACCTGGCGGGCCACATTGGGCCCGTTTCCTGCCTGACGGGCGCAGCCGATGATTACCTCGTCGACCCGGTCGGGCGCAATACCCGCGCGCTCCATCGCCGCGCGGGCCGCCACCGCCCCCAGCCGGGCGGCCGGGACATCCTTCAGGCCGCCCCCGAAGTTGCCGATGGGTGTGCGCACGGCCGAGAGCACGACGATTTCCTGGATCTCCATAGGACCTCCTTCGTCCATAGCATGCCTAACGGCGGTAGATCCCTTGGGGGTCGAGCTCCTCGCGCAGGATGCGCAACTCCTCCGCCGTGGGCGGCTCGGTCTGCCGCAGGTCGGGCGCGATCCGCAGCGGCCAGCCGACCTCTTGGAGCACCGTTTCCAGTTCGACCCCCGGATGGAGGCTCTGCAGCACCATCTCCTTGCTTTCCGGGTCGAAGCCCAGGATACACTTGTCTGTCACGACCAGGTGAGGGCCGGCACCCGGCATCCCCAGGGCGGCGCGGGGGGTCTTACCGTCCAGGTGGCCGGGCGTGGTGACAAAGTCGAGCCGCTCGACGAAGCTCCGCCGGCTCAGCGGCATGATGACAAAGACCCGGCCGGCGTGGATGGCGATCTCGCAGGCGCCACCGCTTCCCGGGAGGCGCACCTTCGGCCGCGCATAGTCCCCGATCACGGTCGTGTTCAGGTTGCCGAAGCGGTCGATCTGCGCCCCGCCAAGGAAGGCGACCTCCACACGTCCCCCCTGCAGGAAGAGGCCGAAGAGGTCCGCAAGGGAGCAGACGAGGGTGGCACCGCTCACCAGGGTCGGGTCGCCGATGGAGAGGGGCAAGCGGGCCGGCCGGGCCTCGTACACCCCGCTCTCGTAGAGGAGCTTCAGGTCGGGCGCGACCGTGTGGAGGGCCAGGTTGCAGGCGATGTTCGGCTGTCCCACTCCGACCAGCACGGTGCGCACCCCAGCCAGGGCCCGCGCGGCGGAGACGATCATCATCTCGGAAGGCGTGTACCCGTCCATGGTGCTCTCCTTGCTTATGGCTCAGGCGTAACGCCCGTAGTTGACTGGGTCCGCGAAGGCTTCCCCCGGGTGCAGGCGGTCCCAGAGCTCCGTTCCCATCTTGGCCACGTATGTGGCTCGGTCGGGAACTCCGTAGACCCATTCTTCCAGCCAGGCGCGTGTGGCGGCCTCATCCCGGCTGATCTCGTCCCAGCGCAGGTAGAAGGCGTTGTCCCGGTCGTAGTAGCCCTGCACGTAGGAAGGGTGCGCACCGTACGGTTCCCGGACGACTGCATCCACGATCAGGCCCGGGATCGCGGTGCGGTTCGGGTCGGAGCGGATCACTTCCGGGGGCACGATCTCTTCCGCCACGACGATCACGTGTCGGGCTGCAAACGCGGCTTCCTTCTGAACTCCGAGCAATCCCCAGAGGTGGGTGTTCCCATCGGGGTCGGCCCGCTGGGCGTGGACGATCGTCACGTCGGGGTTTAGGGGCGGGACGACGGCCACCTCACCGTCGCCGTACGGGCTCTGGACCGTGCGGATACGAGGGTTCACGCGCGGCAGGTCGCTGCCCTGATAGGAGCGCAGAGGGAAGAAAGGCAGTCGGTACGCGCCCGCGGTGTAGCGGGCGACCATGCCAAAGTGGGAATACTCTTCCAGCTCCAGGGGCGCGGGGATCCCCTTCTCCACGGCGCGTCGGATCGCGTGCAGGGAACCGACACCCGGATTACCGATGTACGAGCAGACGAGCTTTCGGGCGCATCCCGCGGCGACCAGCATATCGTAGACCAGGTCCGGCGTCATCCGGCAGAGAGTGAGGTCTCTGCGCCCTTGGCGGATGATTTCGTGGGCTGCGGCAAAGCAGATGCAGGCGGTAAAGCCCTCGATGGCCACGGTATCCCCGTCGTGGACGAACGCTGCGATCGCTTCGCGCATGGTCATCTGTTTCATCCTGCCCCTCCTAGGCCGGTTCCGCTGTGCCGGCTTGCTCTACGGCGGCGATCGCTTTTTCGAGGATTTCCAGGGCGATCTCCGCCTCTTTGTAGCGGAGCACGAGCGGCGGACTGAGGCGGATCGCCTTGTCCCCGCACTCCAGCACGATGACGCCGCGGCGGAAACACTCCCCGGCTACAGCCGCGGCCTGCGCGGGTGTGGCGAACTCCAGGCCGATCATCAGACCCAACCCGCGCACGTCCACCAGGATGGGGTGGCGGCCTGCCATCGCCCGCAGGCAGGTCAGCAGGTCGGCCCCAAGCCGGGCGGCGTGTGCCATCAACCCTTCTTCGAGCAGGGCGATCGTCTCCAGCGCGGCCACGCAGGCGACCGGGTTGCCGCCGTAGGTGCTCCCGTGCGCGCCTTTGGGCCAGGTCATCAGCTCGGCCCGGGCGAGCATGGCGGCAACCGGCATGCCGGAGGCGATCCCCTTGGCCAGGGTAAGGATGTCCGGCACGACCCCGCAGTGTTCGACGGCGAACATCCGACCGGTCCGTCCCATACCGCTCTGTACTTCGTCGGCGATCAGGAGGATACCGTAGCGGTCACAGAGGCGGCGCAGCGCGGGCAGCCATTCGGGTGGCGGGACGATGTAGCCACCTTCGCCGAGGATCGGCTCTACGACGATCGCTGCGACCTCCTCCGCGGGTGCGACCCGGGTGAGGATCTGCTCCTCGATGTAGGCGACACAGTGCAGTTCGCACTCCGGATATCGGAGGTGAAAGTGGCAGTGGAAGCAGTCGCCGTAAGGGACGTGGGTCACTTCGGACAGGAGCGGGCCGAAGCTCTGGCGGTACTTGGCCTTGCTGGCCGTCAGGCTGACCGTGCCCAGGGTACGGCCGTGGAAAGCGCCCAGGAAAGCGATGAAACGGTGCCGTCGGGTGGCGTAGCGGGCGAGTTTCAGCGCCGCCTCGACGGCTTCTGCACCCGAGTTCGTGAGGAACGCGCGCCAGGGACCGGGGCCGGGGGCAAGGGTAGTCAACCGCTCGGCGAGCTCCACGTAGGGTCGGTAGTAAAAATCGGAGCCGCAGATGTGGATCAGGCGGCCGGCCTGCTCCTGGATGGCCCGCACCACACGCGGATGGCAGTGCCCTGTCGAGCAGACGGCGATCCCCGCCGCGAGGTCCAGGAAGCGGTTGCCGTCGACATCCGTGACCACGCACCCCTCCGCGTGGTCGACCGCGAGCGGGTAGGCGCGGGGCAGAGAGGGTGAGGTGACCCGTTCGTCCGCTTCGATCAAGGCCCGTGCCTTCGGGCCGGGGATCTCGGTGACCAGGAGGGGTGCGGGGAGCGGCGAAGTCGGCCAGAGCGCCTGTTCGGTCGTAGCGGTTGGTGTCTCGGTGGCAGCGGACACGTTTCTCCTCCTACGATTCAGGTGTGCCGGGGCCAATGCCGGAATCGGGCTCCGGAGCGCTTTCTTCCTCTTCCATGGGTGAAGGCGACCAGCGATAGCTCAACTTGTAGCTGCGCGCGATCATCAGCGTCTCGGTACTCCGCACGCCCGGAATGCCGTGGATCTGCTCGGTGATCAGGCGACTCAGGTGGGGAAGGTCCCGGCAAAATACCTCGATGACCAGATCCCAGGACCCCAGGGTCATGACGAGGTAGCTCACCTCGGGGAGCGCGGCGATCGCCCTTGCCACTGCGTCGATGCGTCCCGGTTCCACCGAGACGCCCACCACGGCCGGCGCTTGGAACCCCAGCGCGTAAGGGTCCACGATCCCGACCGTGCGGATGATCCCCTGGGCGACCAGCTGCCGGTACCGGCTGCGGATCGTCGTTTCGGAGACGCCTGCTTCCCGCGCGATCTGCCGGAAGGGCGTCCGCCCATCTTGTTGCAGTGTCTGCAGGATGAGGCGGTCTAGATCGTCCATCGCATCTCCCTCGGGCGTGCAGACCTGCGCGCCCGAAACGTCTGTTTGCTTCGGATTGCGGTCTTTCAATCTTATTTTACCATAGGATGCGCGCCATGGCAAACAAAATGCGTCGATTTGCGGAGGCGGTTTGACAGCGGCGCGTAGCTGTGGTAAGATGCACGGCGCGCCGGTGCAGATTCCGGCCGGACGGTCGAGAGGCCGCCTTCAGTACAGTCCACCTGTTTTGGACAAAGGAGGTTCACCGTGTCCGAAGAACTCTTCCAGGCCATGGCACAGAGCATCGTGGACGGCGACATCGAGGCCGCACGCCGTTTGGCGCAGCAGGCAATCGAACAGGGCATCGATCCCCTGGACGCGATCAACAAAGGGTTCGTGGTGGGCGTGAACTATGTCGGGGATCAGTTCGCCAAGGGCGAGATGTTCCTCCCGGACCTGGTGCTGGCGGGCGAAGCCATGAAGGCCGCGGTGGCCGCGCTGGAGCCGGAGATGGCGCGCCGGGGCACGGAGCGGAAGACGCTGGGCAAGGTCGTGCTGGGCACGGTCCAGGGGGACATCCATGAGATCGGGAAGACACTTGTGGGGACGATGCTCTCCGCGAGCGGCTTCCAGGTGTACGACCTCGGGGTGGACGTCTCTGCGGAGCGGTTTGTGGAGAAGGCGCGCGAAGTGGATGCGGACATCGTCGGGCTGAGCGCGCTCCTCACGACGACGATGCTGCGTCAGCGGGAGGTCATCCAGGCCCTCGAAGCTGCCGGCCTGCGTCCGAAGGTGAAGGTAATGGTTGGAGGAGCCCCAGTGACCGCTTCCTGGGCCCAGGAAATCGGGGCCGAAGGGTTCAGCGAGGACGCCATCGGCGCGGTCGCCGTCGCCAAGCGGCTCGTGGGGGCGTAGGAAGCGACTGCAAGTGGGCCAGCTCCGAGGGATGGGCCGGAGCCCTGAGCGCCTTCCTGCCAGGAGGTGACCGAATGCCGGGACGGATCCGTTCGATCTGCGATCCACGCCTCCGTCTGGAAGTGCTTCGTCCGGAAGACGTACAGCGCATCCACACGGCCACGCTCGATGTGATCGAGACCGTCGGAGTGCGGTTTCCTTCTTCGCGCGCCCTGGACGTCTGGGAAGCCCACGGGGCACGTGTCGACCGGCAGACGATGATCGTCCGGGCACCGGGAGCACTCGTGGAGGAGGCGTTGCGGCGGGCCCCGCCGGCCTATACCCTGGCGGCGCTCGATCCGGCCCTCGACCTTCCTCTGGACGGTCACCACGTGTACGTAGGGACGGACGGGTGCGGCGTGGAAGTGATCGACCTGGAGACGGGCGTGCGGCGCCGTTCCTGCCTGCAGGATGTCGCGGACATCGCGCGCATCGCCGACTATCTGGAAGAGGTCGCCTTCCACTGGGTGCCGGTGTCGGCGCAGGACTGCCCGCCCGAGTCGCGCGGATTGCACGAGATACGAGCCATCTGGCGCCATTCGACCAAGCATGTGCAGACGGAGAGCATCTATTCCGCCCGGGAAGCACAGGCGGCGGTGGAGATGGCCGCTGTGCTGGCCGGCGGGCGCGAGGCGCTCCGGGCGCGCCCGATCCTTTCCATTATGGAGTGCACGACCTCTCCCCTCGGGCACGACGGCGGGAGCCTGGAGGCTGCCGTGGTGGGCGCAGAGGCCGGACTTCCGGTGGGCTTTATGACGATGGCCTCCTGCGCCTCTACCGGGCCAGCCACGCTTGCAGGCAACCTGGTCGTGGGCAACGCCGAGGTGATCAGCGCGCTTGCACTCATCCAGCTGGCCTGTCCGGGAGCACCCGTCTTTTACGCTGCCGCCCAAACGGCGATGGACCTGCGGACAGGAGCCTACACGGGCGGTGGACCGGAGGATTTCCTGTTCGGGGCCGCGACCAACGCGCTGGCCGACTTTTACAACGTGCCCCTCTCCATGGGCTCGTTTGCCACCGGAGCCAAGGAGCCGAACTGGCAGGCGGGGATCGAAAACAGCCTTTCTACCTTCATGGCTTCGGTCGTAGGGTCCGATATGCTGCTGGGCGTCGGCCTGCTCCACGGGAGCCGCATCTGGTCGTACGAGCAGCTCCTGATGGACTGCGAGATTTGGGTCCTCAT
>JBMFPK010000103.1:7621-8315 GCA_049969155.1 Chloroflexia bacterium
GATCGTGGTCAACGACGAGACGCTCGCGCTGGATGCGATCCGCGAAGTCGGGCCTGGCGGGAACTTTCTCAAGCACCGGCATACAAAGCAGCATATGCGGGAGATCTGGGTCCCCCGGCTCTTCGACCGGCGGCCCTATGAGGTGTGGGAGGAGCGGCGGGACGGGGCGCGCGATTGGGCACGCGCCCGGGCGAAGGAGATCCTGGCTTCCCACCATCCCCAACCTCTCGACCCCGCACTGGATGCGGAACTGGGCCGGATCATCGCCGCGGTCGAAGGATGACGCGCGTCGTTCTCGGAGGTGCACGCGATGCCTGAGGCGATGCTAGAGTTCGTGGTGGCCAACGGCCGCATCATCGACGGCTGCGGCAACCCCTGGTTCTGGGGGGATGTGGGCATTCGGCGCGGCCGCATCGCTGCGATCGGCCCCGCGGGGACGCTTCGTGGGAAACGGACGATCGACCTGGACGGTCGCTTCGTCGCCCCGGGCATCATCGACGTGCACACGCACTCGGACCTTTCCATCCTGATCAACCGCCGGGCGGAAAGCGTCGTCCGCCAGGGGGTGACCACCGAGGTCATCGGCAACTGCGGGATGTCGCCCGCTCCGGTGGACGAGGCGCACCTCGAGGAGATCCGCCGCTTCTGGGGGCGGCATGCCGAGGGACCCGGCGTGCACTGGCGGTGGCGGACC
>JBMFPK010000104.1:0-8310 GCA_049969155.1 Chloroflexia bacterium
CCCGAATGCCCCTACTGCCGCATCCCCCTGGAGTCGTTCCACGCCGCCGGCTACCGCATCCTGGTCTGCACCCGATGCGGTTTCCAAAAGCAGCATCTGCTTCGGGACCTCCACATCCGCTAGGAAATCTGCCCTCGGTGTTATGTTATGTCAAGTATGTCACCGGGACGTACCTTCTGCAGCAGCGAAACATCCCCTTCCAGGAACGCCGCGGCCGGCCGCGGGGGCGCATAAAAGGGCCGCCACGGCAACGCTTCCCGCACCCCCACCACACGCCCTTCCCGGTCCAGCCAGATCACAGCGATCGGGAAAAACACAAAGAACATATGGATCGCCGCCTCCAGCCGGCTCTCCCTTTCCAGCCGGAAGAAATACACCTCGTCGGGCGCGAGGCGCGCGCGGAACATGAGCCCGCGCAGCTGCTCCAGGAACGTCTCACAGCGTATCACCCGGCGCGCAAGTACTTCGCCGGTCGTGCGGTTCACTACCAAGGCACCACCATCCAAGAGAAGCCGACGGTCCCCGTCAGGTCCGGTCCCACCTACTCCAACACCACGTACACCCGGTCCCCCTCACGCGCCCGCTCCACCACCTTCAGCCCGATCTCCTGACCTGGCAACGCCTCCGTCACCCGACGGTGCTCGATCTCCATCGATCCCACCACTTGCTCAAAGTCGGAGGTACGGCCGAAGATGTGGATCCGGTCCCCCACCCGCAACCGACCGCTCAGCCGTACGGCCGCAACCCCGATCCGCCCGAAATAGTGCGTGACCTCGCCCACCAGCTGCTCGCCCATGGACGCCTCCTCTCACGCCGACACGGTCAGGCCGCTCAACCCCTCGACCGTCAGGAGCCTCTCCAGCAACGCCTCTTCCTCCCCGCGCGTTCGCACCTCGCCGTCCAGGCGCGCATCCAGCAGCGCGCCCAGGATCCGCTTGTAGATCGGCCCGGGGGCAAGCCCCAGCCTCCGCAGATCGTTCCCGTTCAGCGCCGTTCGCACAAAACGCAGCCGCTCCAGGTACAGGGACAGTGCCTGCTGTACCTCCAGGAGGTCTTCCGCCACCTGTATCGCAAGCAGGGCGGTGGACGAAAAGGGCCGCAGGAGGCGGTAGATCGTGTGGGGCGGTACATCTCCCCTCAAGAGCTGCGGCACCACCTCGCTCCGCAAGCGCTGCACTTCGCGCAACACGCGGCTGTGCCGAGCCCGGAAGCGATACCGCAGGATGAGGCTCTCCAGCTCGTGCCCCGCAAGCCGATAGGTGAGGAGCGCCAGGTACAGGATCACACGCTCCTCGCCTGCGGCGACTTCCCGAACCCTCCGGAAACGCGCCGCCAGCTCCGCATTCCAGACCAAGTGGGGCGAGACGTGGGCCAGGATGCCCAGCACGTGCAGACGCTCCAGCACCCGCTCCGGTTCCTCCTCTTCCAGAATGAGGAGCAACTCGTGACGGATCCGCTCGCCTGTCGTGCGCTCGAGCAAACCTTGTTGCAGAGCGTCCTGCAGCAGAAGCAGGGTCCGCGGTTCGATGGAAAACCCCAACCGTTGCTCCAGGCGCACGGCGCGCAGCATGCGCGTCGGATCCTCGATGAAACTGAGGTTGTGCAAGACGCGCACCAGACGACGCTCGAGATCCCTTTTTCCTCCGTAAAAGTCGAACAGCCGATACCGGTGGGCACCGCTCAGCCCGATCGCCAGCGTGTTGATCGTGAAATCGCGCCGGTACAGGTCATGCCGCAGAGAACTGAACTCGACCGTCGGGAGCGCGGTGGGTTGCTCGTAGAATTCCGTGCGCGCGGTGACAAAGTCCAGAGCCGGCGGCATCCCCTCTGCCTTCCGCTCCAGGATCCACTTGGCCGTGCCGAAACGCCGATGCGCCCGGACCCGTCCTCCCAGTCGACTGGCAAGCTCGTGCGCCAGCGCGATCGCATCCCCTTCCACGACCAGGTCCAGGTCCAGGTTGGGGACGCCCAGCAGAAGGTCCCTCACCGGCCCTCCCACCAGATACAGCGCATACCCCAGCTCCTCGGCAACCCGCCCTGCTTCGCCCAGCACCTCGAGGACGGGGCCCGGGAACGCTTGCTCGAGGCGCCGGGCCCAATCCCCGGGCAGCCCCTGGCTCCTCTGGGTCGTTTGCGGCCACAGCTTCAGCAGGTCGGTTCGGGTGATGATCCCCAAGAGCCGGCGCTCTTCGTCCACCACCAGCAGCCGACCCACATCGTGCTCCAGAAAAGCTTCGCGCACCCGTTCTACCGGCATCTCGGGAGGCACCGTAACCGGCCCCTTCCACATATACGTCGAGACCGGTGCCTCCTCCAGCCCGTGATGGAGGGCGCGGTCCAGATCCCGCCGCGTCAGCAGACCCAGCAGCTTCCCCTCTGCATCCGTCACCGGCAGCGCGCCGTGGCCGTAGCGCACCATCTGCTCCGCCGCCTCGGCCAGTGTGGCCTCGGGCCGGATCGTGTGGAGGCGCGTGCTCATGATGTCCGCCGCCGTGCGCGCGGGCCTCACCAGTTCCTCCAAAACATCCAGGAGAGACGCGCGAACGTCCTCCACCCGACGCCCCACGAGGTAAGCGGCCGCTGCCTGCGCGTGCCCACCGCCTCCGAAGCGCGCCATCGCTTCCGCAGCATTCAAGGCCTCGCCCGTGCTGCGTGCGACGAGCTGCACGGTATCGCCGAGCTGCACCACGAGGAAAAGCGCCGCAGGATCGTACAGGTCCATCAGGCGGTGTGCGAGCGTCGACACTTCCTCGACGTAGCCCGCGGAGCACGCGTGCGCCACCACGATCGGCCAGCCGTGCACCCGGTGCACCTGGGCGTTCGCCACAAGCTGGTGGTACAGCTGCAGCTGTTCCTCGCTGAGCGGGCCGTTGAGATACCGGCTGACCAACTGCAGACTGGCCCCTTGCTCCAGAAGCCACGCTGCCGCCCGCAAGTCCTCCGGCGTCGTGCTGGGATAGGACAGAGAACCGGTGTCCTCGTAGATCCCCAGCAAGAGAAGCGTCGCCTCCAGCGGAGAAACGCTCTCCCCGCGTTCGATCAGCCGGTTCACAAGGAGTGTGACCGTGGCCCCGACATCCCCCCCCGTATAGCGCTCGTTGGGCTCCAACGGGCGGGACAAGGGGTGGTGGTCCAGGATCTCCACCTCGACGGGAAGCGGCCCAAGCGGCCGGCCGAGGTTCGGGATCTGCTGCGTATCGACCAGGATGATCCTGCGGACCGGCTCCTTGGGAAGCTCGTCGACCCCTACAAAAGGGAGAGGCTGACGATACAGAGAAAGGAATTCGCGCAAGTTACGGTTCATCCGCTGCGGCAACACGGGCAGGGCCCCCGGAAACAGCCGGCTTGCGGCCAGAAGGGAAGCCAATGCATCAAAGTCAGCGTTCGCATGGGTCAGGATCAGCTCCATGTCCCCGCCTCTGGCGCCGCGGACGGCGCAGCTCATCCGTGTCCAGAAGGATGGTCACCGGGCCGTCGTTGTGGATTTCCACCAGCATCAGGGCCCCGAACTTGCCGCACTGCACGGACACCCCCGCCTGAGAAAGGGCCCGGGCGAACGCTTCCACGAGCGGTTCCGCCACCTCCGGCCTCGCCGCGTGGCTGAACGAGGGCCGTCGACCCCGCCGGCAATCGGCATACAGCGTGAACTGGGAGACTACCAGCGCTTCCCCCCGGACATCCAGCACTGACCGGTTCATCTGGCCGGCCTCGTCGGGGAAAATGCGCAGCTGCGCCACCTTGGCCGCCAGCTCCGCTGCCTCCGCCGGCCCGTCCCCCTCCCCCACGCCGACCAGCACACAGAGGCCGCGCCCGATACGCGCGACCTCCTGTCCATCGACGCTCACCGCCGCACGGCGCACCCGCTGCACCACCGCACGCACCGCCTGCCTCCTACAGCCCGCCAAAGTAGCGGAGGGCCAGCCTCAGCTGTTCCTCCAGGGGCATCCCCTTGGCCTCCTCGGACAGGGAAGCGATCGCCTCCTTCGCCTCCGCCACGCTGTACCCGAGGTTCGTGAGCACCTCCAGCAGTTCCGCCTGCTCCGGCGGTACCGGCGCGCGGCCCGGCAGCCCCAGCCGCGTCAGATCGATCTTCCCCTTCAGCTCCAAGATCAGCCGGCTGGCCGTCTTCCGCCCCACCCCGGGCACGCGCGTGAGGAGGTCCACGTCCTCCTGGCTGATCGCCAGTCGCAAGGTTTCCACCGAGGTGCAAGAAAGGAGCGACAGCGCCAGCCGAGGCCCCACGCCGCTCACGCCCAGCAGCGCTTCGAACAGTTCCAACTGCTCCGGGGTGGGAAACCCGTAGAGCGCCAGGGCGTCGTCGCGCACGTGCAGGTGGGTGTAGAGGCGTACGGTGTCTCCCACGTCGCCCAGCTCCTCCAGCGCAGAGGACGGCACCTGCACGCGGAAACCGACACCGCCCACGTCCACGATGACAAAATCCGGACCCCGAACGCGGATTTCCCCGCGCAGCGACGCAATCATGGTCTCCTCCGCTACCGATCGAGCGTCATTATAGCACATTTCCTGTGGGCCGGCTGACATCCGCTCATACATCCTACTTAGGCCCTTTCGGCGCTGTCCGACCGGGCGGGACGGACCCCAGACCGCCTCCACGGCGGCCGTCCCCCGCCATCTCAGGCGCGTTTCGGGCCGCCATTCGTGCCAGGACGAGTCATTGAGAGGATGTCAGCGCCGGGGATTGACGCCGGCCGCGTTTCTGGTATAGTGAGGGCAAGAAACCGCTGGAGGGACCGCCGTTGCCCGAACTGCCCGAGGTCGAAACCACCCTCCGCGCGTTGCGCGTGATCGGCCGTACGATCATGGCCGCCCGCGGCATCGACTATCTGCCCACGATCGCCCCCGCAAGCCCGGAAGCGCTGGACCAAGCCCTCCGCGGGCGGCAGATCATCGGAGCCTTCCGCCGGGGAAAGTACCTGCTCTTCGCGCTTACAGACGACGCAATCCTCTCCGTGCACCTGCGGATGAGCGGCCGGCTCCTCCGGCTGCCCGGCCTGCCGGAAGCCGATCGCCACACACGCCTGATCCTCGATCTGGACGATGCTACGGCCCTCGTCCTTCGCGACCCGCGCAAGTTTGCCCGTGTCCGGATCCTCTCGCAAGCCGAGTTCCGTGCCCTCGATGCCACGCTGGGCCCCGAACCGTTCGACATATGCCGGGATGCGGAAGCGTGGAAGGCGCGTCTCTCCGCCCACGGGCGGCGAGGGTTGAAAGCGCTGCTCATGGACCAGCGGTTTGTGGCCGGGATCGGAAACATCTACGCGGATGAGGCGCTCTTCCGCGCACGCCTGCACCCGCTGCGCCGGGCGGGCACGCTTTCGAAGGCGGAAATGCATTGTCTTGCTGCTTCCATCCTGGAGGTCCTAGAGGAAGCGATCGCGGCGGAGGGGACCACGCTCGAGGACGGCGCCTATCGGTTCGGAGAGGGTCGCGCAGGGAATTTCGCCCTGCGGCTGCGCGTGTACGGGCGCGCAGGAAAGCCGTGCATCCGTTGCGGCACCCCGGTCGTGCGCATCCCCTTTGGGGGGCGCAGCGCCTACTACTGCCCTTCCTGCCAACAGCGGACATAGACAGCCGGCGGCGGCTGTGGTAGAATAGCGCCGCGTGTACACAAGATCTTTCCGAGCGAAGGCCATGCAGGAACGCGTCGAACGTCTGCTGCGGAGTGCCGCCTGGTCCCTCTTGATCCTGCTCGCCTACGGGGGGCTGCTGGGACTTGCCCTGCTCCTGAGCCGCGTCCTTGTGGGCACGATGCCCTCGGCCGGTCAGCTCCTCGTCTTCTTCGTTATCGGGGCGGTCGCGGGGTATGTCGCGGAGCAGGTCGTCCGTGGGATGCGCCCACTGGGCTACGCGGGTTCCATCCTCGCCGGCATGATGGGGGCGTGGATCGCGAGCAATCTCCTCCCCCGGCCACCGCGCTGGGACTATCCGATCAGCACGAGCGCCGGAAACGTGCCGACGCTGACCGCCTTTGGTGCCGCGCTGTTGCTCGCCTTCGGTTGGCGGCTCGTATCGGGGAGCTCGTCCCTTCGGCGGGCGGGCATACTCCTGAGAGAGCGCTTTTCGGGTGCAGGGCGCCCGCTCGGGGGATCCATTGCCAACGGTTGGTTTGCCGGATTCCTCGTCGGATGCACCCTGGGTTGGGGCGGGGGCTTGATCTGGCTCCTTGCCCGCCGGCCCGGCGGAACGGGGATCCTGACGCTGCTCTGCGTTGCAGCCCTGGTGCTCGGAGGCTGCCTTGGTTGGCGGGCGTTCTTCCTGCAGAACGGCCGGCGCTTTTTCGGCCGGCCGCTGGACGGCTGGTGGGCCCGAGCACTCGTGGGGCTCCTGTCGGGCATTGCCGGGCTTGCGTTGATGGCTGTCGGGCTAGAGGGCATCGTGTAGCACAGGGGAACCCACCGGAGCTCGGCCTGGAACGCGGAGGAAGCCGTGGGGCTTCGGAAGAGCTACTTTCTCTTCAGTGCCCTTTCGCTCCTATGCGGGGTGCTCTCCGGGTTGCTGCTCCTCCGCCTCATCGTGCGACTGATGCTGGCCAACCCGGCGAACCCCGCCGTGCGCGGCATCCTGGGATGGAGCCGGCCGCTCCTGTTTCCCTGGTCGGGTCTCTGGCCCCCGTCTGATCTGCCGATCGTGGAACTGGAGCGCGCTGCGCTCCTTTCGCTAGCCACCTACTTTCTTGCCGGGGTTTTCTTTGGACTTGCGGCCCGCCAGCTGCGCAGGCGGACGAAGGAGGAGTGAGCATGGGACAGCAAAAACCGGTGGAACCCGAGACGGTGCGGCTGAACGTCCACGTCCCTGAAGACCTGGAAGCCGTCTACGCGAACCTGGCCCTGATCCGCCATTCGCCCTCGGAGGTGGTGATCGACTTTATCCGCCAGATGCCTGACCAGCCCCGCGCGCGCGTCTATGCCCGGATTGTGATGAGCCCGATCAACGCGAAACTGCTCCACCGGGCCCTCGGTCAGAATCTGGCCGCCTACGAGGAAAAATTCGGCGAGATTCGCACGCCGGACGTGGGAACGCCAGAGGAGAAGCCGATCGGGTTCACCCGTTGAGGGGGCCTATGGCGGACAGGGCGCGCGTCGTCTTCATGGGGACTTCCCGTTTCGCCATCCCGGCCCTTCGCGCCCTTGTGGAGGAGGGCTACGAAGTGCGGGAAGTGGTCACGCAGCCGGACCGCCTGGCAGGGCGCACGCGCCACCCCACGCCTCCGCCGGTAAAGCAAGTGGCGCGGGAACTGGGACTTCCCGTCTGGCAGCCGGATTCCCTCCGTGGGCAGGAGGCTTTCGACCACCTTGCGGCTCTACAGCCCGAGGTCATCGTCGTCGCCGCCTACGGGGAGATCCTGCGCCGCGCGATCCTCGCCCTTCCTCCGAAAGGATGCCTGAACCTGCACGCTTCTCTCCTTCCGCGGCACCGGGGTCCCGCGCCGGTGCCGGCCACCATCCTCGCCGGGGACACCGTCACGGGGGTAACCCTGATCCAGATGGACGAGGGGGTGGATACCGGGCCCATTGTGGCCCAGCGGGAGATCCCGCTGACTGGCCAGGAACGGCAAGACGAGCTCCTGGAACGTCTGGCACAGCTTGCGGCTTCACTGCTCTGCGAGACGCTGCCGGCCTGGCTTGCCGGAAGGATCGTGCCTCGCCCGCAGGACGAGGCCCTCGCGACCTACTGCTGCATGCTCCGCAAGGTGGACGGGGAAATCGACTGGCACCGTCCAGCCTGGTACATCGAGCGGATGACTCGGGCGTTCCACCCTTGGCCCGGCGCCTACACCTTCCTGGGCGGGCGCATGCTGCGTATCCTCCGGGCATCGGTACTTGCGGAAACCAGGAATGCCCCTCCGGGGACCGTCCTGGTGGAAGGGGATCTCCTAGTCGTGACGACGGGGGAAGGTATGCTGCGCCTCGATGAGCTCCAACTGGAAGGGAAGCGCGCGTTGCCCGCAAGCGAGTTCCTGCGCGGCCAGCGCGGCATCCACGGGAAAAGGCTGGGGAGAACCCCCTAGCGGATAAGCGCCAGGGCACCGAGCAGTGCCCAGTGTCCTGGCGCTTCACCCTACCTAGAGGAGGGCGTCCAGCCGCTCCTGAAGGACACGCTTGGGAACGGCGCCAATGATCCGATCCACCTCGACCCCGTCCTTGAAGAAGATGATCGTGGGAATTCCGCGGATCCCCAGACGGCGCGCCCATTCCTGATGTTCGTCGGTGTTCACCTTCGCCACGATGACACGTCCGGCATATTCCCGGGCGAGCTCTTCCACAGCCGGCGCGATCATCCGGCAGGGTC